>CAXUEM010000267.1:0-4389 GCA_964249885.1 uncultured Hymenobacter sp.
GAATTATGAATTATGAATTATGAATTATGAATTATGAATTATGAATTATGAATTAGTTTTTTAATGCAAAAGGATGAAGGACAATGCCATTCAGCGCAAGTCATATGACTTTGCTTCGCGCATTATCAAAGCCTATAAGTTTTTGGTGGCAGAGCACCGGGAATATGTGTTATCGAAACAGCTGCTGCGTTCCGGGACTTCCATAGGTGCCAACGTGGAAGAGGCCATTGCCGCTAGTTCACAAGCAGATTTTATCAACAAGCTCAATATCGCTGCTAAAGAGGCCCGCGAAACTTCTTACTGGCTGCGCTTGCTGCACGACAATAATTTTCTGTCAGACGAAGCATTCAGCTCTATTCACGCGCACAATCTGGAATTATGTAAAATCTTGTCAAGCATTCTGCTCACAACGAAAGCGAACAAGTCAACTCATAATTCATAATTTCTAATTCATAATTCACTTTCCACCCACGCCTCTGCCCGAATCAGCAGCGCCAGACACACGAAAAAGACCGAGCCGATTTTATCCACTTCCACCAGCTCATTAAGCAGCAGATGGAAGCTGATGATAACCAGCGAGAGGGCCGTGGCCAGCACCACGCGGCGGTGCTCGGGCACGCGGGTGCGGTGGTAGAGGCGCTCGGCCAGCAGCAGGGCGGTGCTCAGCAGCAGGAAAAACAGGAGCAAACCCAGGATGCCCTGCTCGGCCAGCTGCAGCAGGAAGTAGTTGTGGGTGGTGCTGCGCTCGTAGTTGTTCGAGACGTAGGTGCGGAAGCCGCTGACGGTGTAGCGCTTGTACTCGGGGTAGAAGGTGGAGGCGCCGGAGCCGGTGATGGGCCGGTCGGCTATCATGCGCGAGGCGGCCACCCAGCGGTACACCCGCTCCATGCCCGAGACGTCTTCGAGCTTGTAGGTAGCTTCCAGGTGCTTGCCGAAGTCGCCCTGGTTGAACACCGTTTTCTCGTATTCCGGCGCAAATTGCATGAAGCGGCTGGGCTCGGCGTAGTACAGCCCCAGTCCCACGAAGCTCAGCGCCGAAACGACCAGCAGGGGCAGCGTGAGCCGGCGCCGCAACACGAAATAGTAATAGCCCGCCGCCGCCGGCAACGACAGGTACGAGAGCCGCGTGTACGCCAGCACCAGGCCCAGCAGCATAATTAGCGCCGCCCCGCGCCAGAGCAGCCGGCGCAGGCCCGGCCCGGCCGCCTGCCCGCCCTGCCAGGCAAAGGGCAGCAACAGGGCCAGCAGGGTGGCATAAATGACGTGGTTGCGGAAAAACGGCACTACCGCCTCATTAATCGTGGCAAAGGCAAACCCCGACGCCGCGTGCCGCGCCACCACGTAGAGCACCGCCGGCACCGTGGCCGCCACGTACACGCCCAGCAGCCCCCACACCTGCCCCGGCCGCCGAATGACGAGCAAAGTGCCCAGCACAAACGGCGTCAGGTACCACACCTTGGCCAGCAGGTACTTGACGGACTTGGTGGTATCGACCGAAAAGAGCGTAGTGGCCGCCGTCCAGAGCAACATTAATCCCAGAATGATGACGATGGGGTGGCGTAGCTCGTGGCGCCCCAGGGGCCGGCCGCCGCGCAGCAGCAGCGCGAGGCCTACGCAGGCGGTCAGGGCCAGCATCAGCGGCTCGCTGGGCACGTCCATACTCAGGCCGCCGGGCAGCTTGATTTCGCGCGAGTAGGGAAGCAGGGCAAACAGCAGGTAGTACAGCGCGCGCCAGTGCAGCACGGCCACCAGCAAGCCCACCGCGCCTACGGCGGGCAAGGCCAGCAGGGGGTCTTGCCGGCTCAGGGCCAGCGCGCCGCCGCCCAGCAGCAAGGCCAGCAAAGCCACGAAGCCCCACTGCAGGGAGTCTTGCGGGCGCAGGCGGGCGAGGAGAGCGGACATGAGAATGGGCTGAAAGAACATCAAACTTCCCTCCTTGAGAAAAGGAGAGGAGCTTACCGCCTACTATCTTATTACCGGGCTACTTTTCGATACAATTCCAGCAGGGTAATGACCACCAGCGAAAAGGCCAAAGTCAGGAACACGGAGCCGGCCACGATAAGCCAGCGCACGGGCTTGGATTTGCGCGTAGCGGGGTAGGCCTGCTGAACTTTATAGAGCGAGGAAACCCGGCTTTTCAGGGCCAGGTTAGCAATTTCGTAGGCGCTGCTGGCGCCGGTGAGGCGGCTCTGCAGGTCCGTGACGCGGGCCGTGAGCATGCTGATGGAGTCGTTGCCGCGGGTGTAGTTTTCGAGGTTGATGAGGTTGCCGCCGTCGGCGCGGGTGAGGCCGCGCACGGCCCGGCGGGCGGCCTGCACATTGCCTTCGCCGCCCTCGGCGCGGCGCAGGGCGGTTTCGGCGTTTATCACGGCCTGGGCCAGGTAGCGGCTCTGGTAGTCGTTGAGGCCGAAGATGCCGTAGTGCTGGCGGGCCGCCACCAGCTCGCGGCGGCTGCGCTCGAAAGTTTGCTTGAAATACTCAAACCGCTGCTGATAGAGGCGCAGTACCTGCCGGCGATTTTCCAGCGTCAGCTGCTGGTTCAGCGAGTCGATGACCTCGACCATGGCGTTGGCCACGCGGGCGGCCAGCAGCTTGTCGGTGTCCTGAAAGGTCAGCTCGATGGCGTCGCGGTCGTTGTGCACGATGCCGAGGTTGGAGCTGAACTCGCGCAGCACGTAGTTGTCGGCCGCGTCGTCGCCCGGCGTACCGGCGCCGTAATGCTGGTACAGGCCAAAGCGCCGGATTATCAGCTCGGCCACCGGCTGCGAGGTACCGATGGTGATGATGCGGTCTAAGTCTTCGCTCTTGCTGCTGGTTTCGAGCTTGCTGCCCTCCACGAGCCGGTCGGGGTCGGCGCTCTGCAGATTAGTAGGGTAGAAGACGGCCGTCGAGCGGTAGATATTGGGCAGGCGCAGGGCCACTACCACGCTGATAAGCAGGGCCAGCAGCAGGGCGGCGCCCACCAGGTACTTCCAACGGTTGATAATCGGGCCGAGGCGGAGCAGCGAAAACGGGGCAGAGGCGGGCATAGAGGAAAGCAAGTGGCGCCCCGGGCCCGCCAGCAGGGGGTAGGCGCGGGGCCCGGCAAAGATAGCCGCAGGCCGCGCCCTGATAATTACAAATGACGAATTAAGAATGAGCCAGCAAGGGGCTGCACCGGGCGCCCCCGTGCCCACCCGAGGGGCGTGTGCTGGCATTTAGCCCGTAATTCGCCATTCGTACTTCCGCATTCCTCATTGAACATTGCCGTCAACACCCGTTTTCTGCTGCCCGGCGACCGGCTTGAGGGCATCGGCCGTTTCAGCCACGAGGTGTTGCAGCGGCTGGTGCGCCAGCACCCCGGGGTCACGTTTCACTTCCTTTTCGACCGCGCCTACGATAGGCGCTACTGCTACGCCCCCAACGTGGTGCCGCACGTGCTGTATCCGCCCGCCCGGCACCCGCTGCTGTATCTGGCTTGGTTTGAAGTAGCCGTGGCTGCTTGGCTGCGGCGGCACCGCCCGGCGGCGTTACTGAGCCTGGATGGTTTCACGACCCTGAACACCACCGTGCCGCGCGTGACGGTGCTGCACGACTTGGCTTTTGAGCACTACCCGCAGGACGTGGACTGGCTCACGCGGCGCTACTACCAGTATTTTATGCCGCGCTTCGCCCGCGCCTCGCGGCGGGTGGTGGCCGTGTCGGAAGCCACCAAACAGGATATTGTTCGCACCTACGGCCTGGCGCCGGAGCGCATTTCGGTGGCCTATAACGCGCCGGCGGCCATCTTTCAGCCTCGGCCGCCGGGCGCGCTGGCCCTGGCGGTCGAGCAGGAAGCTACCCGCCATCGGTTCAGCGGCGGGCAGCCGTACTTTCTGTTTGTGGGCGCCCTGCAGCCGCGTAAAAACCTGGCAAACCTGCTGCGGGCATTTGCCCTTTTCCAGCAGGGGGTAGCTGGCCCGGGCCCGGGCTCGGGTGCCGAGGCCCAGGTGCAACTGCTCATCGTGGGCCGCGAAGCCTGGCAGGCGGGCCCCATTTTCACCGCTTACGAGCACATGACCCACGGCCGGGAAGCCGTGCGCTTCACCGGCCGCGTGGCCGACGCCGAGCTGGCGGCCCTCTACCGGGCGGCGCTGGCTACGGTGTACGTGCCTTATTTCGAGGGATTTGGCTTGCCCATCGTGGAGGCGCAGGCCAGCGGCTGCCCGGTGCTGACCTCCGGCCTGAGCAGCATGCCCGAGGTGGCCGGGCCGGCCGGGGCCCTGCTCACCGACCCGCAGCAGCCCGCCGCCATTGCCGCCGCCCTCCTGCGCCTCTGGCAGGAGCCCGCCCTGCGCGCCGCCCTGCAGCAGGCCGGCGCGGCCAACCTCCGCCGGTTTTCCTGGGAGCGCAGCGCCGATGTGCTCTGGC
>CAXUEM010000267.1:4594-4891 GCA_964249885.1 uncultured Hymenobacter sp.
TTCCCATTCTTCCTTAAGCCGAAGGCGTTTCATGGCTCGCACTCATCCGTATAATTTCACTCACCACCTGCTGCCCCAGCTGGCCTGGCGCCGGCCCGCGGCCGTGCGCCGCGAGCTGAGCGAGCCGCAGCTGGCCCGCGAGCTGCTGCACTACCTCTGGGACAAGGCCGGCGAAACCGTGCCCCCGGCCGACCGGGTGCCGGCCCGCGGCCTGCGCCTGCACTGGCACGAAACGGCTGGCCGCGCCGCTGCCCTGCTGCTGCTGCCCACCCCGCAGGCCACCAGCGAGGCCTACTG
>CAXUEM010000268.1:0-1959 GCA_964249885.1 uncultured Hymenobacter sp.
CTCTCCACCCGTCCGGGACAGGGCAGGAGCGTGCGCCGCTCCCGCCCCGCCCCTGCCCGATTTCAGCAAGTACCCCGTGTACCGCGGGCCCGCCCTGGGCCTCACCTTCCGGCGCGGTGAGCTGCGCCTGCGCGTGTGGGCGCCCACGGCCGACCAACTGACCTTGCGCCTCTACGCGGCCGGCACCGGCGGCGCGGCCACTGCCACCCACGCCATGCTCAAGGCCGAGGCCGGCACCTGGACCTACGCCCTGCCCGCCGGCACCACGGGCTTCTACACCGTGCAGGCCGTCATCAAAGGCCAAACCATGAGCGAGGTGGCCGACCCCTACGCCCACGCCGTGGGCGTGAACGGGCAGCGCGGCGCCCTGCTCAACCCGGCCAAAGCCGCGCCCGCCGGCTGGGAAAAAGACCTGCGCCCCGCGCTGAAAAAGCCCACCGACGTGGTGCTGGCCGAAATGAGCGTGCGCGACTTCTCGCGGCACCCGCTCTCGGGCATGCAGCACAAGGGCCAGTACCTGGCCTTCACCGAGGGCGGCACCACCGGGCCGGGCGGCGTGCCCACCGGCCTCGACCACCTTGAAGAGCTGGGCATCACGCACGTGCACCTGCTGCCCACCAACGACTTCGCCTCGATTGATGAAAGCCTGCTGGCTGAAAAACGGCCGTATAACTGGGGCTACGAGCCGCTGCACTTCTCGGTGCCCGAGGGCTCGTTTGCCAGCAGCGCCGCCGACCCGGCCGCCCGCATCCGCGAGCACAAGGCCCTGGTGCAGGCCCTGCACAACCGCGGCCTGCGCGTGGTGCTCGATGTAGTGTACAACCACACCACCAATGACGCCCGCTTCAACCCCTTCGAGCAGCTCGTGCCCGGCTACTACTACCGCCACACCGCCGACGGCAAGCGCAGCAACGCCACGGCCTGCGGCAATGAAATTGCCTCGGAGCGGCCCATGGCCCGCAAGCTCATCGTGGAGTCGGCCGCCTACTGGGCCCGCGAGTATCACGTCGACGGCTTCCGGTTTGACCTCATGGGCGTGCTCGATACCGAAACCATGCGCGCCGTGCGCGTGGCCCTCGACCAGCAGGACCACTCCATTCTGATGTACGGCGAGGGCTGGGCGGCCGGCCCCTCGCCCCTGCCTGAGGCCCAGCGCGCCCTGAAAGCCAATATGCGCCAGCTGCCCCGCGTGGCGGCCTTCGGCGACGAGCTGCGCGACGGCGTGAAAGGCCATTTCGCCCGCCACACTGAGCCGGGCTTTGCCTCCGGCCAGCCGGGCCTGGAGGAAAGCGTGAAGTTCGGCATAGTGGCCGCCACGCAGCACCCGCAGCTTGACTACGCCAAAGTCAACTACAGCAAAGCGCCCTGGGCCGGCTCGCCCGCCCAGGCCATCAACTACGTGGCCTGCCACGACGACCAGGTGCTCTGGGACAAGCTGGCCGCCTCAGTGCCCGGCGCCCCCGCGGCCGAGCGCCAGCGCATGGATTTGCTCGCCGCCGCCATCGTCTTCACGTCCCAGGGCCTGCCGTTTCTGCCGCTCGGCGACGAGTTTCTGCGCAGCAAAGGCGGCTCCTCCAATTCCTTTAATCAGCCCGACAGCATCAACCAGATTGACTGGGGCCGCAAAGCCCGGCACGCCGGGGTGTATGACTTCTACCGCCGGCTCATCGCGCTGCGCAAGGCTCACCCCGCCTTCCGGCTGGCCAGCCAGGAGCTGATTGCCCGGCACCTGGTGTTCCTACCCGGCACGCCGCCCGGCACCATCGCCTACCAGCTGCGCGAGCACGCGGGCGGCGACGCCTGGCAAACCATCACGGTCGTTTTCAACGGCAACCGCCGCGCCGCGCCGATACCGCTGCCGCCCGGCTCCTACCGCGTAGTGCTGCGCGAAGAGCAGGTGAAAGCCAGCGGCCTGGGCAAGCTGGAGCAAGGCAGCGCGCCGCTGGAAATTGCGGCCTC
>CAXUEM010000268.1:1969-4884 GCA_964249885.1 uncultured Hymenobacter sp.
AGTAGCCCGCTGATACCAGCCGGCACCCCGCCATCCCACGCCTGCCGCCATCTGGCTCCGTACCCCCTGCTGGATTGCTGTTCTGAAAATTCCGCCTTTCCATTTTGGAAAAACCGCCTCCCCGCTCGGCCCCGCACTGAGCGGATATTTTTGTTTAAATACTTGTAAATAAACTCATTGATGAGAAGATTAGGTCATCTTTACTGAAGCGGCATTGGTATTGGCAAGTACCTGATGTCTCCGCGGCGTCAGCGGTGCGGAGGCATCTCTCCCTCCACCCTTTCCAACGCATACTGCCATGATGCCTATTCTTACTTGCCTGCTCAGCTTCCTGTTTGCCCTGGGCGTAAGCCAGCTGCTCCGCCCCGCAAACATCCCGCTGGCAACCACTAGCTCCCCAACTCAGCGGTCCGCCTCCGCGTCGGCTCCTGGTTCGGCCCTTCGTAGTGTCAAGACCGCCCACATCTTGGCAAGGTCTTACAGTTTGCGCGCTAAGCAGCAACCGTTGTCAGTTGTTACGGCCCGTTCCGCTCAACATAAATTGACCCTGAGTCGGGAACTGTAGCGCGGGCTTTCGCGCCCAGCTACAAGCACGACATCGTGACCACCACCGTCCTCTCCGACCGCCTCTGGCTTAGGCTACGAGTACGACGTAGCCGGCACGGCGCTAGCGGGCGCTACCATCAGCCCCCGGCACCAATACAACCTCGCCGAAATGGGCCTCGCCTGGCACGAAAACGTCGAAGCCGAACCCGAATTCGCCCAGTTTGTGGAGCACATCAAGAATGAGATTCGGGAGAGTTAGGTGGGCTATACTCTGTCATGCTGAGCAAAGCGAATCATCTTATCAGATTAGCACAAGTCGTTCAGCGGCGATAAGATACTTCACTGCGTTCAGCATGACCGTTTTGTTGTTCTCCACCATACCTACTTAGTCGCTGTAGATTTACCGGATACTTAGCTTGAATTTGGCAAACCGATGAGGGATACAAATGAAGGAATGGTGGAGCTTCTTGATGCTCTAAGAGTAAACGGCTTCTATGGATGTAAAGCCAGTATCATATTAGATAACGAGGGAGTAGAGGTCAAATTTGGCACAAATGAGAAAGGCTGGATGCTGTTAAAAAAGCTGTTGTCATTCCAACCGTTTGAAAAAGTTAGCTCGGGCAAGTACCGCTATTTCTTCAATGGTTCTCATCGTCAATTTCAGCGCCAAGAGAATGACATACAAGTATTCTCAGACATTCGGGTTGAGCAAGGAAACAGGCATAAAGAATTTGAGTTGGAGCTAACTGCAGAGCTAAATGCAAATCTGGTTTGGTTGTTACTCAGGAAAGAAAAAGCAGAAGTCGCTCACCTCATAGTTACTCCTGAATAGTCTCAGCGCCACAATAAAATAGCGAGATTCAGTGACCATAATTCATTCAGCCTATAGCGCCAGCTAGAACCACAATACCTTAAACCTATGCCCACCGGAACCCTCCTGCTCATCGACGACGAGGCGCGCTTGCGCCAGCTGCTGGCGCAGGTGCTGGAGCTGGAAGGCTACACCGTGCTGCAAGCCGCCGATGCCTACCGCGGCCTAGCGCTGCTGGGCCAGCACGCCGCCGAGGTGCTGGTGGTGCTGAGTGACGTGAAGCTGCCCGATGCCCACGGCGTCGACCTGCTGCCGCGCTTCAAGGCGCTGGCCCCCAATGCCGAAGTGGTGCTGCTCACGGCCTACGGCACCATCCCCGACGGCGTGAAGGCCATGAAGCTGGGCGCGTTCGACTACCTCACCAAGGGCGACTTTGAGCAGCAGCTGGTGGTAGTGGTGGAGCGCGCCGCCGAAAAAGCCCGCCTGCGCCGCCGAGTGGCCGAGCTGGAAAAGCGCGTGGGCCAGGCCCACACCTTCGAGAGCATGGTGGGCGCCTCGCCGGCCCTGCGCCGCGCCCAGGATTTGGCGCGGCAGGTAGCGCCCACCGACTCCACGGTACTGCTGGAAGGCCCCACCGGCGCGGGCAAGGAGCTGTTTGCCCAGGCCCTGCACCAGGCCAGCGGGCGCAAAAGCAAGGCCTTCGTAGCGGTGAACTGCAGCGCCTTCCCGCGCGAGCTGCTGGAATCGGAGCTGTTTGGTTATAAAAAAGGCGCCTTCACCGGTGCTCTCACCGACAAGAAAGGCCTGCTGGAAGAAGCCAACGGCGGCACCCTGTTTCTGGACGAAATCGGCGAGCTGGAGCTGAACGTGCAGGCCAAGTTCCTGCGGGTGCTGGAGCTGCAGCAGTTCACCAAGCTCGGCGACACCAAGGCCACGAGCGTGAACGTGCGCCTGGTGGCCGCCACCAACCGCAACCTGCGCCTCGAAGCCGAGCAGGGCCGCTTCCGGCCCGACTTGTACTACCGCCTCTCGGTGTTCACCATCACGGTGCCGCCGCTCAGCGCCCGCCCCAGCGACGTGCCCCTGCTGGCCGCGTTTTTTCTGCAGCACTTCGCCGCCCGGCTGGCCAAGCGCCTGCCCGGCCTGGCTCCTGAAACGCTGGCGTTGCTGCAGGCCTACCCCTGGCCCGGCAATGTGCGCGAGCTGAAAAACGTGCTCGAGCGCGCCGCCATCCTGGCGCCCGCCGGCGAAGAGCTGGCCCCGGCGTATCTGCCCGATGAGTTTCACGCCGGCCGCGCCGCCTCCCCCCTGCTGGATGCCACCGGCGAGAGCCTGCGCGCCCTCGAAGCCCGCCACATTCAGCGCCTGATGCAGGAGCTGGCCGGCAACAAGCCCGAAGTGGCCCGGCGCCTGGGCATCGGCCTGACGACCCTGTACCGGAAGCTGCAGGAGTATGGGGTGGACTCTTAACCTATCCGCCGCCATTCTGAGTTGCCGCTGGCGCGAGTTTAGGCGCAGCCGTAACTCGTGCCAACCATGAGGTGGAGGCTGTGCCTCC
>CAXUEM010000269.1:0-1096 GCA_964249885.1 uncultured Hymenobacter sp.
GTGGTATCCGTCAGCCCGGCGCAGTTCAGCGCCGCGCCGTTGGGGTTGAGCGGGTATTGGCTGGTGCCGTCGCCGGCCGCGTCCACGTAGCTGAGGCAGTTGAGGCCGGCGGCTTCGAGGGCCCGGCCGGTGGCCTCGTCGGGCAGCACGAGGCGGCCCTCGCCGTGGCGCACGGGCACTTCCAGGGTAGTCAGGCCGGCCAGAAAGGGCGTTTTGGCGCTCGGGTTGACTTGCAGGCGCACCCAGCGGTTTTCGTAGCGGCCCGAGGCGTTGTGCGTGAGCGTGACCTCGGGGTGGAAACCACCGCCCAGGTTGGGCAGCAGGCCCAGCTTCACCAGCACCTGAAAGCCGTTGCAGATGCCGAGCACGAACTTGCCGGCCGCCACGAAGGCCTGGAGGTCGTCCAGCAGGGTGTGGCTGCCGGCGCCGGCGTGGCCGGTCTGGCGGTAGCGCAGCTTGTTGGCCAGCACCACGCCGGAGCCCAGGTCATCCCCGAAGGAGAAGCCGCCGGGAAAGGTCAGCACGTCGAAATCGTGGATGCTAACCTCGCCGTGCAGCACCTGGTTGAGGTGCACGATGCTGGCCTCGGCGCCGGCCAGTCGGTAGGCGGCAGCCACTTCTTCTTCGCAGTTGATGCCAAATCCCGTCAGCACCAGCGCGCGCACTTTGGCCGAGTCGATTACCGCCGGGTTTTGTGCTGCCGATTGAACTTCTTGTGCTACCTGCTCCACGTTTTGTACCGTCAAAATGAATTTTTAAGCTAAAATGGCGTGTATACAGCGTTTTTATAGGTCTGTGCGGTGGGTTTCAGCTGATACGTCGGTGCCCACGGCCAGCAGGGTGTTCACCGGACCGTGGGTCCAGGCGTCGCGCAGGGCGGCGGTTTCCACGGCCAGAATTTCCTGCCCGGCGTGCCGGGCGCGCAGCTGGCCGCTGGCCGTCACGAAGCCGATGCGGGTGGCACGCTCCTCAAAAATGCTTTCAAACGCCCACACATCCTCGGGTGCTACCGTGACCACAAAGCGCGAGTGCGACTCGCTGAACAGCAGCACCGGCAAGGGCAGCTCCTCCTTCAGAAAACCACCCAAATCCAGGT
>CAXUEM010000269.1:1106-4873 GCA_964249885.1 uncultured Hymenobacter sp.
AGCGTGTCGTGGCCGAAGCAGCATTCGGCCACGGCCACGGCCAGGCCGCCGTCGCTCAGGTCGTGGGAGCTCTGGATGAGCTGCTGCTCGTGGGCCTCGCCCACCAGCGTGTAGAGCTCCTTGGCGGCAGCAAAGCGCACCTGCGGCACGTTGGCGCCCAGCTCACCGAACAGCTGGTAGAACTCGGAGCCGCCCAACTCGTCGTAGGTTTCGCCGAGTAGATAAATCAGGTCGCCGGCCTGCTTGAAGTCGGAGGTAATAGTCTGCCGCACGTCCTCGATTTTGGCCGTCATCGAATACAAGACCGTGGGTGGCACCGAAATCTTCACGCCGTCGGCCTTGAAGTCGTTTTTCATCGAGTCCTTGCCCGAAGTCAGCGGGATGCAGTAGGCGGCCGTGGCGTCGCGCAGGGCCTGGCACATCTGCACCAGCTTGGCCAGCTTGAGCTTGCCGTCGGGGTTGGAAACCGGGTCATACACCGAGTCGGGCACGCAGAAGTTGTCGTTTACCGACCAGAAATTCCCGTCGCCGGGGCTGAGGTTGGGCAATTTGGCGCCGACCGAAATCAGCTGCCGCACGCCCTCATCGAAGGCGCCGGCCGACATGTGGTAGGCGTCCAAATCGCCGTAGCGGGGCAGAATACCGTTGCTCACGGCCACGCCCTCGTAGCTCTCGAAATTGAAGCGCACCACGGCCGCGTCCTGCGGGGCCTGCCCGGTGGCACCCATCAGCGGTTTGATAACAGTGCGGCCCTTCACCTCGTGGTCGTATTGCCGAATGACCGTTTCGCGGGAGCAGATGTTGAGCGAGCCGAGCAGGCGCAGCAGCACGTCGGTGTAGTCGAGGTCGGTGGGCAAGGTTGGCTCTGATGCTTCGGGCGCCTTCCACTCAGCTTCCAGAATTTTGCGCGGCACGCCTTCGTGCAGGAACTCCAGGCTGAGGCGCGCTACGGGCTGGCCGGCGAAACGCACGTCGAGCACGCCATCGGCGGTGAAGTGGCCGATGTCGCTCAGCTCGACTTCCATCTCCCGGCCCAGCGCCAGCAGGGGGTTCAGCTTATCGGGCTCCACGGCCAGCGTAAACCGTTCCTGCGACTCGCTCAGGAAAATCTCCCAGGGCCGCAGGCCGGCGTATTTCAGCGGCACTTGGTCTAAATCCACCACCGCGCCACCCGGAATCAGGGCCAACTCGCCAATTGAAGAAGAAAGTCCGCCCGCGCCGTTGTCGGTGCTGCACTTGATGAGGCCGCGCCGGGTGGCAATGATGAGGAAGTCCATGGCCAGCTTCTGCGTAATCGGCGAGCCGATTTGCACGGCCGTGGCGGGCGCGGTTTCGTCCAGCTCGATGCTGCTGAATGTGGCGCCGTGGATGCCGTCCTTGCCCACGCGGCCGCCGGCCATGATGATGCGGTCGCCGGCGTCAATCTTTTTCTCCCAGGCGTCGAGCCCGGCCAGCTGCATAGGCAGCACGGCGCCGGTGCCGCAGTACACCAGCGGCTTGCCAGCGTAGCGGTCATCGAATACGATGGCGCCGTTCACCGTCGGCACGCCCGACTTGTTGCCGCCGTCCTCAATGCCTTTGCGCACGCCCTCAAAAATGCGACGCGGGTGCAGCTGCCCCGTCAGCAGGGGCCCGTCGTAATTCGGGTTGCCGAAGCAGAGCACGTTGGTATTGAACAAGAGCCGCGCTCCGCCGATGCCGGTGGCCAGCGGGTCGCGGTTGTTGCCCAGAATGCCGGTGATGGCCCCGCCGTAGGGGTCGATGGCCGAGGGTGAGTTGTGCGTTTCGACCTTCCAAACGAAGAGCGAATCGGCGTTAATACGCACGGCGCCGGCGTTGTCGCTGAACACCTTAATCAGCCAGTCGTTGCCGTTGGCGCGCAGCTGCCGGTCAACCTCGGCGGTGGCGTTTTTGATGTAGGTTTTGAACAGGCCGTCAATCTGCTCTTCGGCGCCGGTTTCGAGGTTTTTGTAGTTAATCAGCGCCGCAAATTCCTTGTGCTTGCAGTGCTCCGACCAGGTCTGGGCCAGGATTTCCAGCTCGCAGTCGGTGGCTTCGGCGGGCAGGCCGGCGGCCTGGCGGTGCAGCTGGGTAGCGGAGTCGGCGTAGTAGGCGCGGATGGCCTGCATTTCGGCCAGGTTCAGGGCGTAGAGGTTGTCTTTGCTTAGGCGCAGCAGCTCCTCGTCGCTGAGGCCGTCGAGCGGCACGGTTTGGGTCGTGTTGTCCACGACCGTGCCGGGGCGCGGGGTGAAGTCGCGGATGCCCTCGGCCACGCGGCCCACCTCGAAGCGGTTGATGAGCTTGTTGCCCAGCAGCTCCTCGGCCAAGCGGCGTAAGTCGACATCATTAAGCTCATTTTCGAGGAAATACAGCCGTTTGCTGAAGATGTGCTGGGTGCGCGTGTCCAGCGTCTGGTTCAGAAAATCACCCAGCGCGTTCTGGGCCGAGGTGCCTTCGTCGTCGGTTACGCCGGGGCCTTTGGCGACCAGGATGTAACTGCGCATTTCCGGGGCGGGGCGCAGCTCCAGGCTCACCTCGTGCAGCACTGGGTCCTGCAAACAGCTTTCGGCGAAGTCGCGCAGCTGGGTTTCGCTCAGCGGGTAGCGCACGGCGTAGAGGGCCGTGGCCTGCACGCGGCCGGTTTCCAGGCCGAGGTGACGCCGGGCGGCTTCGGCCACGCGGCGGCCGTCGCCGTCGTGCTGGCCGGGCTTGAGCAGAAGCTGAATGGAGTGGTGAGAGGTTGTTTCCAAGGATTGGGAAGACTAAAAGAACGTTATGTTGAGCGCAACGCAGCGGAGTCGAAGCATCTTGGCAGCTTAGTAATCAGAGACAAACAACGATTAAATTAGTCAGCGAGCGAGATGCTTCGACTCCATTTCGTTGCGCTCAGCACGACGTTCTTTTTTTTATACACTTACTTATCAAAACGCTTTCTCCGGCCGGCTGCCGGGCTTCACCACCGGCACGCCGGCCGCGCATAGCGGGCAGGCGTCGGGCTGATACACGGCCGCCGTGACCGGCAGCAGCGCAAAGCTCGGAAACGGCAGCCCAGCCGCGCCACCGGTGCGGTCAATGAGGGAGGCCACGGCCAAAACTTCGGCGCCCATTTCGGTTAGAATCCGGGCGACTTCGAGGGTGCTTTTGCCGGTCGTCACCACGTCTTCGGCAATAATGACCCGCTCGCCGGGCGCGAGGGTGAAGCCGCGGCGCAAACTCATCTGCCCGTCGGCGTCGCGCTCGGTGAAGATGCCGGGCACACCCAACTGCCGGGCCAGCTCGTAGCCAATGACGATGCCCCCCATGGCCGGGCCTACTACCACATCGGGCGCCAAGCCGGCGGCCTGAATCTGGGCGGCCAGCGCGGCGCAGGCCGGGCCGGCCAGCTCCGGCCGCCGCAGGAAGCGGGCGCACTGCACGTAGGTATCAGAGTGCAGGCCCGACGAGAGGCGGAAATGTCCGGTCAGCAGGGCCTCTTCCTGCCGCAACTGCTGCCGCAGGGTTTCGGCGCTGAGCGGGGCGGCTGGCGTGGTGGTTGAGCTTGATTCGGGCATGGCCAGCAGGGGGTCAGACATATCAGGCGGAAATGAGGGCGATGCGGTGCTGGTTTATCTGAGTCTGTAATTCCTGAGCCGCTGCGCCGGCATCATCGGCCTGCCAGATGCTGCGCGAGGCGTTGATGAGCAGGCCGGCGCCGTCGGGCCGCACGCCCGCTTGCACTGTTGCGTCCAAATCGCCGCCCTTCGCGCCGATGCCGGGCACCAGAAACC
>CAXUEM010000270.1:0-4124 GCA_964249885.1 uncultured Hymenobacter sp.
TAGGGGACGTCATGGTGTACTGGCCATTGGCAAAAATCTGGAGGCGCTGCTCTTCCTGGGCGTCGGTCTGGGCCACTTTCTCGCCGGTAGAGCTTTTCTCCTTGTCGGTTTTCCAGACTTTGCTTTCGGTGCCGTAGAGCATGTTGACGCCCTCGACGGTGCCTTCTTTGCCGCCGCAAGCCACGGCAAATACGGACAAGAGCAGCAGCAGAACCGCCGCGTAGGCGCTGGAGAAGGAGCGGAAGTTTTTCATGGGTTGAGGAAAGGAAAACGAGGTTAAAAAACGGGTAAGCTGAGCCGGAACCGGCGGCAGTGCTTACGGGCCGTCTTTTTATTTGTTCGGCCTGCAACCCCGCCCTGCTGCCCGCGTAAATAGCCGCGAAGCCGGATACGCCGGCCTCACGGCAGCCGGGCCCCGGCCCCAGGCGCTTTGCCGTGCTGCTTTCAACTTCCGCAACCTCTCCAGCACCATGGGTCTGTTTGATTTTCTTAGCGACAAAGGCGAAAAAACGCCCGTCCAGCCCCAGCAGCCCGCCACGGGCGGCGCCGGCACCGACTTTTTCGGCAACTCTAACGCGGCTACTCCTGCCGCGGCCACCGGCGAAACCTACACGGTCGTCAGCGGTGATTCCCTCTCCAAAATTGCCAAGCGCCACTACGGCGACGCCGCCAAATGGCACCAGATATACGAGGCCAACAAGGCCGTCATCGGTAACAACCCCGACCTGATTGAAGTAGGCCAGGTGTTGACCCTACCTAGTAACTAGGTACTTTTTTGCAGAAAAAAGGTGAGAAAAGCCGTCCCGTCTCGGGGCGGCTTTTTTGCGTTTTAGCACGTGGCATCCTTTTCACTTTCAAAATTCCTGTTCTACATTTGCCGCACCACTCCGGTACCTGGCCCTTCGCGGTGGCCTGGTTTTGACATTTTATGCAGAAGCGGCGAGAGACTAGGCTCCGTGACCCGCTGGCAACCTTCGACCGCGCGAAAGGTGCCACGTCCTACCCCCGGCCCAGCGTCGGCGGGACAGATAAAGTGAGTGCCATGCAAAACCTCGTGTTTTCCGTTTCTGAGTTGCCGTCCGCTCCCGCTGCCCTGAGGCAGCCGGGCCAGCCGACGGCTTTTGTTGTTTCGGCCCTCGTGCCGGCAGCCCGCTGTTGTCGGGGCCGAATGCGGGGCTGTTGTCGCCGCTAGCCTAGCGTTTCCTCGGCTCACGCAGGCAGCGGACCCGGAGCCCTGCCACCCTCCTCTTCTTTTCGCGGGATTGCGCTCGTGCCGGCCGCGGCGGGCGCCTTCGGGCTGGGCTTGCGGCGCCCGCTCGGCTGACTTCCGGGCACTCCGCTCAGTGGCTATCCTGCTGACCGTCAACGGCTCAGGCTTAGCTCTGGTTTTTTTCTGGCTTTTCACTTACATCCTCTAATTTCTCTTTTCATGTCCACTCCCAGCCTTCACTTCGAAACCCTGCAGCTGCACGCCGGCCAGCAGCCCGACCCCACTACCGGCTCGCGCGCGGTGCCCATTCATCAGACCACGAGCTACGTGTTCAAGAGTGCCGAGCACGGCGCCAACCTGTTTGCCCTCAAGGAGTTCGGCAACATCTACACCCGCCTGATGAACCCCACCACCGACGTGTTCGAGCAGCGCGTGGCGGCGCTGGAGGGCGGCGTGGCGGCGCTGGCCACCGGTTCGGGCCAGGCGGCGCAGTTCATTGCCCTGAACAACATTCTGCAGGCCGGCGACAACTTCGTGAGCACGGCTTATCTGTACGGCGGCACTTACAACCAGTTCAAGGTGGCGTTCAAGCGGTTGGGCATTGAGGTGCGTTTCGCGGATGGCGACAACCCGGCCAGCTTCGCGGAGCTGATTGATGAGAATACCAAGGCTATCTACCTCGAAACCATCGGCAATCCGAGCTTCAGCATTCCGGATTTTGAGGCCATTGCGGCCATTGCCAACCGGCACGACTTGCCCTTGATTGTGGATAACACCTTCGGGGCGGGCGGCTACCTGTTCCGGCCGCTGGAGCACGGCGCGCACATCGTGGTTGAGTCAGCCACGAAGTGGATAGGTGGGCACGGCACGAGCGTGGGCGGTGTGATTGTGGACGGCGGCACCTATGACTTCGGCAACGGCAAGTTTCCGCAGTTCACCGAGCCCAGCGAGGGCTACCACGGCCTGATTTTCAACGACGTATTCGGCAAGGGCGGGCCGTTCGGCAACATCGCCTTCATCATCCGGGCGCGGGTGGAAGGCCTGCGCGACTTCGGCCCGGCCATCAGCCCGTTCAACTCCTTCCTGCTCTTGCAGGGCCTCGAAACCCTGAGTCTGCGCGTGGAGCGCACCGTGGAAAATGCCCTGAAAATTGCCACCTGGCTGGAGCAGCACCCGCAGGTGGAAAGCGTGAACTACCCCGGCCTAGCTAGCAGCCCCTACCACGGCCTGGCGCAGAAATACCTCAAGCGCGGCTTCGGCGGCGTGTTCACCTTCCGCCTCAAGGGCAGCAAGGAAACGGCCACGCAGTTTATCGACAACCTGAAGCTTATCAGCCACTTGGCCAACGTGGGCGACGCCAAGACGCTCATCATTCAGCCCGCCGCCACCACGCACCAGCAGCTGTCGGAGCCGGAGCAGCGGGCCGCCGGCGTTACGCCAACTTCGCTGCGGCTGTCGGTGGGCATCGAGCATTTCGAGGACATCAAGGCCGACTTGGCGCAGGCCTTCGCCGCCCTCGGCGACACGGCCGCGCTACCCCCGGCTGGCTCGGAAGTAGAAGAGCCGGAGCTGGAGCACGCCCAGCCGCTGGAGGTGTAAGCAGGTTTCTCGCTGCGGTTCGCGCAGATGCACCTCGCGCACCGCAGCGAGAAACAATTCAGCAACGTCCATGTCCGAACGCCTTTTCCACCTGCCCGACCTGCCCCTTGAAAGCGGCCTGACGCTGCGAAATGCCCACGTGGCCTACCGCACCTGGGGCCAGCTGAACGCGGCCCGCGACAATGCCGTGTGGGTCTGCCACGCCCTGACGGCCAACGCCGACGTGCCCGGCTGGTGGCCGGGGCTGTTCGGGCCGGGCACTAGCTTCGACCCCGCCGACCACTACATCGTGTGCGCCAACATTCTGGGTTCCTGCTACGGCAGCACCGGCCCACTGGACACGAACCCGGCGACGCAGCAACCTTACTACCAGACGTTTCCGCTGCTCACGCCCCGCGACTTGGTCGCGGCGCACGAGCTTTTGCGGCAGGAATTGGATTTGGCAAAAATCCACACACTCATCGGCGGCTCGCTGGGCGGGCAGCAGGCGCTGGAGTGGGCTATTGCCCGGCCCGGGGTGTTCGAGCAGCTGGTGGTGCTGGCCACCAACGCCCGGCACTCGCCCTGGGGCATCGCCTTCAACGAAGCCCAGCGGCTGGCCATTCAGGCCGACCCGACCTATGCCGCGGCGGCGGGCCAGCAGGGGGGTACGGCCGGCCTGCGGGCGGCGCGGGCCGTGGCCCTGCTCAGCTACCGCGGCTACGAGGCCTACAATCAGACTCAGGCCGAGACCGACGACGAGAAAACCGAGGATTTCCGCGCCAGCGCCTACCAGCGCTACCAGGGCGACAAGCTCACGGCCCGCTTCAATGCCTATAGCTACGTGGCCCTGACCCGCACCATGGATGCCCACCACGTGGGCCGCGGCCGCGGGGGCGTGGCCGCCGCCCTGGGCCTGATTGAGGCGAAAACCCTGGTGCTGAGCCTGCCCTCCGATGTTCTATTCCCGATGGCTGAGCAGCAGCTGCTGGTTCGGCACATTCGCGGGGCCATGTACGGCGAAATTCATTCGCCCTTCGGCCACGATGGATTTCTGATTGAAACCGCGCAGATAGCGCACTTACTCGAACGATTTTATGCCCCCACTTTCGTCCATTAATCCCGCTTCGGTGCCGCTGCGCGTGGGCCTCATCGGCTTCGGCTGCGTGGGCCAGGGCTTTTACGACCTGGTGCAGCAGCTGCCGGCGGCGGGCCTGAGCATCAGCCGCATTGTGGTGAAAAATCCGACCAAGGCGCGCCCGCTGCCCGCCGCCCGGTTTGAGTTCGACGCCGATGCCCTGCTGGCCGACCCGGAGCTGGATGTGCTGATTGAGGT
>CAXUEM010000270.1:4134-4849 GCA_964249885.1 uncultured Hymenobacter sp.
ATTGATGACGAAGCCGAGGCCCACCGGCTGGTGAGCGCGGCCCTGCAGCTGGGCCGCCGCGTGGTGACGGCCAACAAGGCCCTGCTGGCCCGCCACCTGCCCGAGCTGCGCCGCCTGGAACAGGCCCACGGCGGCACGCTGCTCTACGAAGCGGCCGTGGCGGGCAGCATCCCCGTTTTGCGCACACTGGACGGGTATTTCAGCGACGAGCCCCTGCTGGCCGTGAGCGGTATTGTGAATGGCTCCAGCAACTACGTGCTCAGCCGCATGGCCGAGGACAGCGGCGACTACGCCGAGGCGCTGGCCGAAGCCCAAGCCCAGGGCTTCGCCGAAACCGACCCCACGCTCGACATGGCCGCCTTCGACCCGCGCTCCAAGGCCGTGCTGCTGGCCGCCCACGCTTTCGGCCTCGAAGTCAGCCCCGAGGACATTCTGAACCTGGGTATCGAGAATATTTCGGCCCGCGACCTGGCCTACGCCGACGTGCGCGGCCTGAAAATCAAGGTAGTAGCCCACCTGGAACAGCTGGCCGACGGCCGCGTGCTGGCCGTGGTGCTGCCGCGCCTGGTGGCGCCGGCCTCGCCGCTCTACGCCGTGGAGCACGAAACCAACGGCGTGCTGCTGGAAGCGGCGTTCGGCGGGCCGCAGTTTTTGCGGGGCAAAGGCGCCGGCGGCCACCCCACGGCCTCGGCCGTGCTGGCCGATGTGGTGGCTC
>CAXUEM010000271.1:0-3595 GCA_964249885.1 uncultured Hymenobacter sp.
TTTCTATCTTTATCACCCCGCTGGCGGGCGGCATTCTGCTGGGCCTGAACCTGCAGCGGCTCAAGCGCTGGAAGCCCCTGCTGGGATTGGCCGTATTTGCCATTGGCTACTTCATTCTCATTCAATTTGTGCGGCTCTGGGCCTTGGTTAACTACGGACCATCGTCGTTTACCTGGCTGGACCCTTTTCTGAATCTGCCGGCCGTGCTGGCGTATGCATTCTGGTTCTGGCCGCGCTACGTGGGCCAGCAAGCCTTTCGCAGCCGCTCCTGGCTGCCGCCGCTGCTCGTTTGCCTGCTGCTGGGGTTGCTTCTCCAGCAAGTGGCCAGCTATATGCTACAAAAGCAGCCGCGAATGCGCGAACAGCTGGAAAAACTGCTGAATCGGTAGAGAATATAAAACATAAGAAGAGGGGCCAGAGTACGGTAGCGGCTTTCGCTACCATAGTCTGGCCCCTCTTTTCCTCGTTTCCCAGCCTGCCCTACTTCAACTCAAACAACAGCCCGACAAAGCCCAGGCGACCGATGTTGGGCGCGCCGTATACCTGCGTATTAGGCGCGTCAAACAGGTTGCTCACGCCGGCCTGCAGGGTGGTGTTGAGGCGGGGCACGGTGTAGCCGGCCTGCGCATCCACGATGCGGGTGGCCCTGACGGGACCGGTGGCAAACGTCGACTCGTAGGTGAAGGACTGGGCCCAGCGGTAGTTGAGGTTGTAGCTCAGCTGCTTGTTCAGGGCCTGCCCGTCAAGGCCCAGGTTGAACTTGTGGCGGGGCGTGTTGAAGAAGGTTTGGAAGCCGGTGGGCAGGTCTTCGGCTTTGGTGATGAAGTCGTTGAAGCTGTAGTTGCCCAGCAGGGTCAGGGCCGGGCTCAGCGTGTAGCTCAGGCCCAGGCTGGCGCCTTGGGTTTGCACGCGCTGGGCTACGTTCACGGAGGCCTGAATCACGCGCACCGAGCTGCCGGGGGCGTTGGTAGTGGGCAGCTGGGCCAGGCCGGGCCGGCTGCCATCGGCGTTGCCGATAAACGTCTGGGTGCCGATGAAGTCGTTGTAGCTGGAGCGGAAGTACACCAGGTCAGCGTAGAGCTTGCTGAACAGCTGGGCGCGGTAGCCGGCTTCCACGGTGTTCACTTCCTCCAGGCGCAGCTTGTCGAAGTTTACCTGCAGGCTGGCATCGGTGGGGTTGGCGGCGGTTCGGATTTTCAGGTCGTAGCCCTGGAAGCCGTTGCCCACGTTGCCCAGCAGAATGGCGCGGCCCACGTCGAGGCGGATGTACTGGTCGGTCTGGGTGGGCGAGCGGAAGGCCCGGCTGTAGGAAGCGCGGAAGTTGTGCTGCTTGTCGGCGCCGGCCGAGTAGACGAGCGAGGCGCGGGGCGAAAACGCGGTTTCGAAATTCTTGAACCGGTCGAGGCGGCCGGCCGCCGAGATGCGCAGGCGGTCAGCGAGCAGGCTGCGGCTGAGCTGGGTGTAGGCGCCGTACTCGTAGTTGCGCACCCGCTTGTCGGGCGTGTCCGAAAACAGCGTGCCGTCGGAGCCGAGCAGAAACTGGCGGAAAGCGCCACCCACGATGATGTCGGCAATGTCGTTTTTGAAGTTGTACTGGGCGCTGGCGTCGTTGAGGAAGGAGCGCAGCACCACGCGGGCGCCCTGGCCGGGCCGGGCATCGTGGATGATACGGTCGCGGGCAGCATTAAACTCATCGGTGCCGGGCTGCAGCAGCGGGGCCAGCGAGTTGGCGGCATTAAAAGCCACGGTCGAGGCAATGGCCGCGTCGCCGCCGGTCCTGCTGAAAGCATCATTGTAGGCCGTGGCGTAGGTGCCGAAGTAGCGCTGGCCGTAGCTCACGGGCTGGCCGTTGGCGTCCAGCAGGGGGTTGCCATCGGCTTTCAGCACGGGCTGGTTGGCCAGAAAGCCCCCCAAGAAGCCCAGGTTATAGGCGCCATCGGTTTTCGGGTCGCGCCCGCCGGAGTAGTCGCGGGTGCTGAAGGCGCGCACGAAGAAGTTGCTGCCCTTCAGCTCGACGCGGCTCTGGTGGGCACCCGAGTTCACGAAGCGGTAGCGCGTGGCGCCCTGAAACGTCGTGTTGGCCTGCGTAAACTTGTAGTCCACGGTCAGCTTGAGCGCACTCGAAAGCAGCACGCTCACCGAAGGCTCCACCTTGATGGACTTGGCCTGGTCGTCGCCGGCCAGCAGCTGCCGCTCGGTGTAGCCGGGCAGGAATACGGTCTGGCCCCGCAGGGCGCCCGCCCGGGCGTCGAAGGTGTTGCTCACGTCGCCGTAGGTGTTCACCGCGTCGTAGCCCAGGCGCGAAGTCACACCCTGATTGTTGGGCTCGATGCTCAGGGCCGTGGGCTCCTGGTTGTCGGCCACGAAGTCGATAGCACTGAGGTAGCCGCCCGAAATCTTAAAGGCTATCCGCTCCCCGATTTTCTGGGCGTAGCGAAACTGCCCGTCGTAGTAGTTGCGGTTGCCGCCGCGCAGGCGCAGGGTCAGGCCGGGGCTGGTGAAGGGGTCTTTGGAGTTGAAGAGCAGCACCCCGTTAAAGGCGTTGGCGCCGTAGAGGGCCGAAGCCGGGCCGTGCAGAATTTCCATGCTCTCGATATCGAGCACCGGAATGCCGAGC
The DNA here is from genome assembly GCA_964249885.1 of uncultured Hymenobacter sp. GTDB lineage: Bacteria > Bacteroidota > Bacteroidia > Cytophagales > Hymenobacteraceae > Hymenobacter. The sequence continues at coordinate 2,618 of CAXUEM010000271.1, forward strand.
AGGTTGCCGAAGTTCGAGTTCAGGCTCGGCAGCTGGGTGTCCACGTAGTCGGCCAGCTGCAGCACGCGCTCCGAGCGCGAGGAGTTGAACCCGCGGGTGCTGAAGGAGTTAACCAGCAGGCTCGACGAGGACACGTCCACGGCCTTGAAGCGGCCCAGGCCGCTGAGAATATCGGGGTTAGGCAGCTGTTCAACCTGCCGGGCGCCCACCTTTTCCACTGTCACGGGCACCTGTCCGATGCTTTCGGCCACGCGCGAAGCCGACACCACCACTGCATTGAGGATGGTGCTGGGCTTGAGTATTACGGCCAGGGCATTGTCGGGCTGGCTGAGCGTGATGTTCTGGGTTTCGTAGCCCACAAAGCCCACCGACAGCACCACCGGCCCTTTGTCGAAATCCACTTTCAGCTGAAACTGCCCCTCTTCGTTCGTGCTGTTGCCAATGTAGGTGCCTTTCACGAACACCGTGGCGCCCGGGATGGCCACGCCCGACTCGGCCTGCACGGTGCCGGCCACCAGCACCCCCTGCTGGGCCCAGGCGCTGCCGGATGACAATAGCAGAGTCAGCAACAAATAATACAAGTTTTTCATCTACAAAGTGATTTTTAGCTTATCTTTACTTATAAGGGCAACAAATATAGTCCTATTTTGCCACTCCGGCTGCATTGTTCGTTCAATCCGGGTTTTGGGCCGTCGGGCGGGAGCCGTTACGGTTTGAACGGCGGGTGCCCAGCCGCCTGGTCGGGGGCGCCTCCACCCCGGCAACCATTCCGGCCGTAGTAGCTTCGCTGCTTCACTTCCCGCCGCCTTATGTCCGCCTTACCCCCTGCTGGCCCTGCCGCCGAGCCCCTCACCGTGATGGGCGCTGGCCTGGTGGGCTCCTTGCTCAGCCTCTACCTGGCCCGGCGCGGCCACCCCGTGCAGGTGCTGGAGCGCCGCGCCGACCCGCGCCGCAGCGGCTTTCAGGAAGGCCGTAGCA
>CAXUEM010000271.1:3605-4828 GCA_964249885.1 uncultured Hymenobacter sp.
CTGGAGGGCGTGGGCATCGCCGACAGCATCCGGCAAGTGGGCATCCCGATGTACCGGCGCGTGATGCACGACCAGCAGGGCCAACTCAGCTTTCAGCCCTACGGCCAGGACGGGCAGGCCATTTACTCGGTTTCGCGCGGCGGCCTGAACCGGGCCCTGCTGGACCTGGCCGAGGCTGACCCGCGCATTGAATTGCGCTTTCAGCAGCAGTGCCAGCACCTGGACCTGGCCCGGCGCCGCCTGCACCTGCTGGACGGCGCCAGCGGCCAAACCCCCGACGAGCCCTACACCCGCCTCTTCGGCACCGACGGCGCGTTTTCGGCCGTGCGCGGGGCCCTGCAGAAAACCGACCGTTACGACTACTCCCAGCACTACCTCGAGTACGGCTACAAGGAGCTCAACATCGAGGGCGGGCCCAACGGCGAGTGGCTGCTGGAAAAAGAGGCCCTGCACATCTGGCCCCGCGGCGAGTTCATGATGATAGCCCTGCCCAACCTCGACGGCTCGTTTAACTGCACGCTGTATTTTCCGTTCGAGGGTCCCAACTCCTTTGCCGCGCTGCAAACCCCGGCCCAGGTAACCGATTTTTTCCAGCGCGTATTCCCCGATGTGTTGCCCCTGCTGCCGGAGCTGACCGAGGAGTTTTTCCGCAACCCCACATCCAGTTTAGTCACGGTGCGCTGCTGGCCCTGGGCTTATCAGGATGAGGTGCTGCTGCTCGGCGACGCCTCCCACGCCATCGTGCCCTTCTACGGGCAGGGCATGAACGCCGGCTTCGAGGACTGCACCGTGCTCAACCAGCTGCTGGAGCAGCACGGCGACGAAGCCTGGCCGGTGGTATTTGACGCGTTTCAGACCCAGCGCAAGCCCAACGCCGACGCCATGGCCGACCTGGCCGTGTACAATTTCGTGGAAATGCGCGACCGGGTGGCCGACCCGCGCTTTCTGCTGCAAAAGAAAATCGAGGCCCGCATTGCCCGCCAATTTCCCGGGCACTGGACGCCACTTTATACCCAGGTCACGTTCTCCCACACGCCCTACGCCGAGGCCTGGGCCAACGGCCAGCGCCAGGACCGCCTGATGCAGGAACTGATGCCCTACATCCAGACCGAGGCCGACTACGACCGCCCCGAGGTGCAGGCCCTGCTGGCCGCGCGGGTGACCGGCCCGGGCGCCGAGGCGGCCAGCAGGGCCTAACGCTTAGGCCGCGGCCACGGCGGCCG
>CAXUEM010000272.1:0-4471 GCA_964249885.1 uncultured Hymenobacter sp.
GGTTGCACAGGGAGGGCGAGCCAGCCAAGCCAGTAGGGGGTAAGGCTGGTTCGGTGCGGGGCAAAACCCGGGGTAGCCGAAACCAAACCCGGCGCTTTTAACTTGGCGGCCAACTCCCATTACGGTCCACTGCTCTCCGTTTCCTCATGCCGGAACTCTTCAATGCCGCCGTTACGCTGGCCAGATTTCCCGGCAAAGGCGGCTGGACGTACGCGCCGGTGGGCGTCTTGGCCGGGAAGCCTAAAACGCACTTTGGCGTCTTGAAAGTCCGGGGCCGGATGGACGAGGTGGTGCTGGATGCGTGCCACCTCATGCCCATGGGCCAGGGCCAGCGGTTCCTGCCCGTTAATGCGGCGTTGCGCAAGCAACTGGGCAAGCAGGCCGGTGACATAGTGCAGCTACAGCTTTTTGCGGTGGAGGATGTTGCCGAACCCGGCATTGCGCTGGCAGACTTCATCGAATGCCTGGCCGAAGTGCCCGCGGCGCTCCGGGCGTTTCAAGAGCTTGGGCCCACGCAGCAACAGGCGTGGCTGCGCTGGGTGAACGAGGTCCGCACCGACCAGCAACAGATAAGCCGCGTCGAATCAGCTCTGGTGCAACTGGCGCAGGGCTGGCAGTTGCCCGTCGGCGCAACTACCTAGCGGAACTGCCCCGGCTGTGCCGGCGGGTCGGTGGACTGGTAGCAATAGCAAGTAGTTGGGGTAGTGCAAGCCTGAGAAGCTCGTTCGCTCCGCTTCGTTGCATTCAGGATGACGGGCCGCCAAAAACCGCCTCCACGGCCTCATGCGGGCCACTTGTGGAAAACTAACGGAACTTTTTCTTGCCCCCCGAAAACAGACCGGCTAACTTCCGGTCCTGAAACTGCGCGGCTACTTAAAAAAGCTGCTAATCCTATATTCAACGCTTCACCAAAAGCCTTAAACCTATGCTCGTCATCAAGCGCGACGGCCGCCGGGAGTCGGTCAAATTCGATAAAGTAACCGCCCGGATTGAGAAGCTCTGCTACGGGCTCAACGACAACTACGTCTCGCCGATTGAGGTGGCCAAGAAGGTCATCGACGGCATCTACGACGGCGTGACGACCGTGGAGCTGGACAACCTGGCCGCCGAAACCGCCGCCTCGCTCACCACCAAGCACCCGGACTATGCCATCCTGGCCGCGCGCATCGCGGTGAGCAACCTGCACAAGGTGACGAGCAAGTCGTTCAGCAGCACGATGAAGCGCCTCTACACCTACGAGGACCCCAAAAACGGCGACAACGCCTCTTTGCTGGCCAAGGACGTGTGGGAAGTTATTCACCGCCACGCCGCCACGCTCGACTCGGCCATCATCTACGACCGGGACTACAACTACGACTTCTTTGGCTTCAAGACCCTGGAGCGCAGCTACTTGCTTCGTCTTGACGGCAAGGTAGTGGAGCGGCCCCAGCACATGCTCATGCGCGTGTCGGTGGGCATCCACAAAGACGACATCGACTCGGTTATCAAGACCTACAATATGCTGTCGGAGCGCTGGTTTACCCACGCCACGCCCACGCTCTTCAACGCCGGCACCCCGAAGCCGCAGATGTCGAGCTGCTTTCTGCTCACGATGAAGGACGACTCGATTGAGGGCATCTACGACACGCTCAAGAACTGCGCCCTGATTTCGCAGTCGGCCGGCGGCATCGGGCTGGCCGTGAGCAACGTGCGCGCCACGGGCTCCTACATCAAGGGCACCAATGGCAATTCTAACGGCCTGGTGCCCATGCTCAAGGTGTTCAACGACACGGCCCGCTACGTGGACCAGGGCGGCGGCAAGCGCAAGGGCGCCTTCGCCATTTACCTCGAGCCCTGGCACGCCGACATCTTCGAATTCCTGGATTTGAAGAAAAACCACGGCAAAGAGGAGATGCGCGCCCGCGACCTGTTCTACGCCATGTGGACGCCCGACCTGTTCATGAAGCGGGTGGAAGCCAACGGCGACTGGACCCTGATGTGCCCCCACGAGTGCCCCGGCCTCGACACGAGCTGGGGCCCGGAGTTTGAGCGCCTCTATCATAAGTACGAGAAGGAGGGCCGCGGCCGCCGCACCATCAAGGCGCAGGAGCTGTGGTTTGCCATCCTGGAAAGCCAGACCGAGACCGGCACGCCCTACATGCTGTTCAAGGACGCCGCCAACGGCAAGAGCAACCAGCAGAACCTGGGCACAATTAAGTCGAGCAACCTGTGCACCGAGATTCTGGAGTACACCGACAAAGACGAAATTGCGGTCTGCAACCTGGCCTCGCTGGCCCTGCCGCGCTATCTGGTGGCCGACGGCAAGGGCAACCTAAGCTTCGACCACGACAAGCTCTACGAGGTAACCTACCAGGCCACGCTCAACCTGAACAAGGTCATCGACGTGAACTACTACCCGGTGCCCGAAACCGAGCGCAGCAACTTCCGCCACCGCCCCATCGGGCTGGGCGTGCAGGGCCTGGCCGACACGTTCATTGCCCTGCGCATGCCCTTCGAGAGCGACGAGGCCGCCGGCCTGAACAAGGACATCTTCGAGACCATCTACTTCGCCGCCATGACGGCCTCCAAGGACCTGGCCATCAAGGAGGGCGCCTACGAAACCTTCGCCGGCTCGCCCCTGAGCCAAGGCAAGTTTCAGTTCGACCTCTGGAACGTGAAGCCCGACTCCGGCCGCTGGGACTGGGAAACCCTGCGCCAGCAGGTGGTGGAGCACGGGGTGCGCAACTCCCTGCTGGTGGCGCCCATGCCCACGGCCAGCACCGCCCAGATTCTGGGCAACAACGAGTCGTTTGAGCCCTACACGAGCAACATCTACGTGCGCCGGGTGCTGAGCGGCGAGTTTATGGTGGTGAACAAGCATCTGCTCAAAGACCTGGTGAAGCTGGGCCTGTGGAACGAGCAGATGAAGCAGGAAATCATCGCCGCCAACGGCTCGGTGCAGGGCATCGAGCGCATCCCGCAGTCCATCAAGGACCTCTACAAGACGGTGTGGGAAATCTCGCAGCGCCGCATCATCGACATGGCCGCTGACCGCGGCGCCTACATCTGCCAGAGCCAGAGCCTGAACCTGCACGTGCTGAACGTGAACTTCGGCAAGCTCACCAGCATGCACTTCCACTCCTGGAAGCGCGGCCTGAAAACCGGCATGTACTACCTGCGCACCAAAGCCGCCGCCGACGCCATTAAGTTCACGGTGCAGAAGCAAGCCGCCGAAACCCTGGAGCCCATGCTCGTCGCGGCCCAAAACCAAAGCGACATGAGCTGCTCGCTGGATAATCCCGAAGGGTGCGAGGCCTGCGGGTCGTAGAGAAGTAGTAAATTGACCTTGATAAGCAGAGCTGCTTCGTAAGAACAGCTCTGCTTATTAAATTGCACACTATGAAATCATTCAGATTAAAAGGAGAATCACTTCTAAGTAAGATTCCTGTGCAATTAAATGTACGTCAAGCGTTCCTAATTGATGGGATACGGATTTCGCTCGAAATGATAGAGGAAGAACTTGACGTATTGGAACAAAAGCTTTTAATTTTCAGCACTCAAGAAGCCAAGCCAAAAATTTCTTCACTCTTTACAAGTGTCTGGAATATTGTTGACAGCACAGCAAGACTAAAAAGGCTGCTTGAGGCGATAGGAATTTTTCCTGTTGAGTTGGCAATGCAGGCTTTCTTTGACGAAATCTTGTTGATAAGACATACTTTTCAACATTTGGATGAACGTATTGACGAGCTTTTTACAAACAAGGGTAATTCACTTCTTGGACAGCTTAGCTGGGTATATTTTGCGTCAGATGATGATGTAAAAATGTTTTTAGTGAAATCAGGAATAGACCACAAGAATAACGCACAAGGGGTATTGCTTTTCTCACTATTGGATTGCAATGTTGGAATTAATTGGTTAAGATTAACAGCTTATAAAAGGACAGGTAAAAAAGCATTTGATACGACGGAAATACATTTCGATTCATTCATTGAGAATATGAACATTCTAGTCGAATCAATTGAAGAGAAACTTCAAAAGAACAGAGCTGATATTGGTGCGGTACCAGGATTCATAGACTCTACACATTGGGTTGGGTTGGTCAATCAAGTAAACTGTAGTAAATCAGCGAATGGCGCACCAAATATGCATCAGGTCATTGCGTACGACGATTTCAAATTGATTTATTTTGAAGAATCATAAACCAACGACGACTTCTGATTAAATCATTAAAGTATAATAGCACCCTCACCAGCCGCTGCCGCCCCGGTAGCGGCTGGTTTAGTTTTGGGGGTGCCCGGTGCGAACCGCTATGGCAAGATATTCCCGATTTCTACCAGTGGCTCGCCGGCGGCCAGCAGGTCCAGCGCGGCGGGAAAGGTGGCCAGCAGCACCTGTTGCAGGCGCTCGTTGGACGTGTTGCCGCAGGTGAGCCAAATAACCTGGGGCGGCGGGCAGAAACGGTCAAGCAGACGCAGGAAATCAGCGTCTTTGG
>CAXUEM010000272.1:4481-4821 GCA_964249885.1 uncultured Hymenobacter sp.
AGCCTAACGCGTGCAGCGGCAGCTCCTGAACCTGAAATTTCTAGTTAAGCCAGGCGGTGATAAGCGGCGAGAGCTGCGCGTCTATCCAGATGGTCATGCGGCCAGGCGAGGGTAGTCCAGCTGCCGGGCGGCGTATTGCAGAGACGCCTGCAAATCGGTGGCTTCCAGGTCGGGCATTTCGGCCAGAATCTGCTCGGCGCTGAGGCCGGCGGCGAAGAGTTGGAGCACATCGGCCACGCGGATGCGCATGCCGCGGATGCAGGGCCGGCCGCCGCACTGGCGCGGGTTGGTGGTGATGCGAGAGGCTAGCGTTTCCATAGGGCTAAGTTACGGATTGGCT
>CAXUEM010000273.1:0-941 GCA_964249885.1 uncultured Hymenobacter sp.
GAATCCAGCAAGCTGCTGGATAGCTACCAGGGCATGAAGGATGCTCGCAAGGCTTTTGAAACCAAGGCCCGCGGCTGGGAGCGCCAGAACCAGAGCCTGCTCTCGGGCTTCAAGTCGGCCGTGGAGCAGTATCAGAAGTCGGCCGCCGGCCTCACCGCTGAGCAGCGCCAGGCCACCGAGCAGAAGCTCGGCGCCCAAGAGCAGCAGATAGCCCAGCAGCAGCGCCAGCTGCAGCAGCAGGCCCAGGAAGAGGAAGCCAAGCTCACCAGCACGGTGCTCACGCGCATCAACAAGCAGGTGGAAGCCTACGGCAAGGCCCGCGGCTACAAGCTCATTCTCATTGCCGCGCCCAGCGGCACCATCGCCTACGGCCAGAAAGACCTCGACATCACGGCGCCCGTGCTGGCCTACCTGAACAGCGAGTACCGCAAGAAATAAACCGCCGCCCCCGGCGTTGCGCGCTCCGAAAGCCGGCTGTTTCCTCGGAAGCGGCCGGCTTTTATTATGACGGCCGGCAACTTTCGGCCGCCGGCCGGACTCTTGGTAAAACCTTCGCGAGCAGGGCCGCCGGGCGGTCGGGGCTTATATTTCCACTTGTACTTGCCTGCATGAACCTAATTTTCCGCCTGCTGCTGGTGAGCCTGACCCCCCTGCTGGCCGCGCCCGCCCGGGCCCAGGCGCCCCCGGCCGGCCGCTTCACCATCAGCGGCTACGTGCGCGACGCGGCCAGCGGCGAGAGCCTGCCCGGCGTGGCCGTGGTGCACCCGGCCTCCGGCGAGGGCACCACCACCAACACCTACGGCTTCTACTCGCTTACGCTGAGCGCCCCGGCCGCAGCTTCAGCCATGACTTCCGCCTGACAACGGCCGCCGCCGAACTGGCGGGCGTGGAGGTCATCGGCACGCGCGAGGAAAAGCTGACCGAAAGCACCCGCATGGGCA
>CAXUEM010000273.1:951-3240 GCA_964249885.1 uncultured Hymenobacter sp.
GGCCCGCCCTTTTCGGCGAAACCGACGTGCTCAAGGCCCTGCAGCTGCTGCCCGGCGTGCAGAGCGGCAGCGAGGGCAGCAGCGGCCTCTACGTGCGCGGCGGCTCGCCCGACCAGAACCTGATTCTGCTCGACGGCACGCCGGTCTACAATGCCTCGCACCTGTTCGGCTTTTTCTCGGTTTTCAACGCCGATGCCATCAAGAACGTGGAGCTGATAAAGGGCGGCTTCCCGGCCCGCTACGGCGGGCGCCTCTCGTCGGTGGTCGATATCACGCTCAAGGAAGGCAACATGCAGAAGTTTCACGGCGAGGGCGCCATCGGCCTGATTGCCTCGCGCCTCACGCTGGAAGGCCCGATTAAAAAGGACACGGCCTCGTTTATCTTCTCGGCCCGGCGCACCTACATCGATATTCTGGCCCGGCCCTTCATCGCGGCCCAGACCGACGGCCTGACGGCCGGCTACTACTTCTACGACTTCAACGGCAAGCTCAACTGGAAGCTCGGCGCCCGCGACCGGCTCTATCTGAGCGGCTACACCGGCTACGACGAGTTCTACTCCCGGGACGAGTACGACCGCACGTTCGACCCGGGTACGGGCATCGAGCAAACCCAAACCCAGAAAACCAGCAACTCGCTGGGCTGGGGCAACCGCACCGGCGGCCTGCGCTGGAATCATATTCTCAACGACCGGCTGTTTCTGAACACGCACCTCACCTACACCCGCTACCAGTTTAATGTGGACATCGAGCAGGAAACGAGCGGCAGCGGCGCTGCCCCGGAAGAAAAGTACTCGCTCGGCTATCTGTCCAACATCGAGGACCTGAGCGCCAAGCTGGATTTCGACTACGTGCCCAACCCGGCCCACTACGTGCGCTTCGGCGGGCAGTTCATCCGGCACCGGTTCCGGCCCGGCGCCTTCCAGAGCACCGGCAACACCGCCCCGAGCGACAACCAGCAGCGCGGCCGCCGCATCGGCGCCGACGAGGCCAGCCTCTACGCCGAAGACGACTACAAGATTACGGAGCGCCTGAAAGTGAACGCCGGGGTGCGCCTGAACAACTTCTGGGTCGATAACAAGCAATATCCCTCGCTCGAGCCCCTGCTGGCGGCCCGCCTGCTGCTCACCGAGGACTTATCGGTCAAGGCGGCCTATGCCCGCACCACCCAGTATGTGCACCTGCTCACTAACTCGACGGTGGGCCTGCCCACCGACCTGTGGGTGCCGGCCACGGCCCGCGTCCGGCCCCAGCGGGCCCAGCAAGTCAGCCTGGGCCTGACCCGCAACCTGCGCCTGAGGGAAGAGAATTTCGAGCTCACCTTTGAGACCTACTACAAGCCCATGCAGAACCTGATTGAGTTCAGGGAAGGGGCCGATTTTCTGGGCACCGGCGACGACAGCTACGAAACCAAAGTCACGAGCGGGCAGGGCCGGGCCTACGGCGGCGAGGTATTTGTGCAGAAAAAAACGGGCCGCACCACCGGCTGGCTCGGCTACACGCTTTCGTGGAGCACCCGCCAATTTGCCGAGCTGAATCAGGGCCGCGAGTTTCCGTATAAGTACGACCGGCGCCACGATGCCAAGCTGGTCCTGATTCACGCCTTCCGCCCCTCGCTTACGCTCTCGGGCACCTGGGTGTACGGCACCGGCAACGCCGTTACGCTCTCGCAGGGCCGCTACCTGCTGCCCGGCCCCGGCGGGGGCAGCCGGTTCGAGGACTACGGCGGGCGCAACTCCTACCGCATGGGCGCCTACCACCGCCTCGACCTGGACCTGAGCAAAACCAAGAAAAAGCGCTGGGGCGAGGTCGTCAACAGCTTCAGCATCTACAACGTGTACAGCCGCCGGAATCCGTACTACATCTACCTGACCCGCAACAAAAACGACCAGCAGGTGTACCGGCAGGTGTCGCTGTTTCCTGTCATTCCCTCGTTCAGCAAAAGCTTTCGATTTTAGGCAGTAGCCCGAAGGCGGCACGTTCAGGCGGGCCAGCACTTTGGGCCTTCGGTTTTGTTTGCGGGCCGTTCCCGCGCCGCCGCGCTGCGTTTGCGCGGCTGTTCGCTTCCCCAGTAGCTTCTCGCCATGCCTAGCCTTTTTCGCCGCGTTTACCCCCTGCTGGCCGTTGCCGCCGCCCTGCTGGCCGGCGCCACTGGCTGCGAAACCACACTCGACCTGCCCGAGCCGCCGCACACGCCGCGCCTAGCCCTGAGCTATACGCTGACCGCCGCGCCCGAAGATTCGTCGTTTTTGGAGCTCTACCAGCAGCGGCAGCTTTACATCAGCAACAGCC
>CAXUEM010000273.1:3250-3844 GCA_964249885.1 uncultured Hymenobacter sp.
CAACAGCCAGCGTGTGTTTGACACCACCCGGCTGAAAGGCCGCCCCGACGCCACCGCCGAGTTGCGCGACGCGGCCGGCACCGTGGTGGAGCGCTACCGGCCGTTGCGCGGCAATAGCGCGGGCGGCAGCCTGCTCTCCGACGGCTATTACCGGCCGGTGCTGGGCTTCCGGCCAGTGCCGGGCCAGACCTACACCCTGCTGGCTCGGCTGCCCGGTCTGGAGCCGGTGACAGGCAGCCTCACGCTGCCGCTGCCAACGCTGGTGGAAAGCGCCAGCTACGCGCCCCGCCGCACCAGCACCGGCGGCGTAAGCAACGTGTTTCGGGGGCGGCTGACCCTGACGCTGCGCGACGACCCGGCCGCGCCTAATTACTATCTGGCTTATGCCCGGGCCCTTGACGAGCAGGGCCAGCCCGGCAAGTGGTCGGCCGTAGCAGTCGATATTGAGGGCGAAGACCGCGACGCCCAGCTGGAGCGGTTTCAGCTCTCGGAAGTAAGCCCGGGCTTTCGCCGGGATTTGCCTTTCGCCGACGCCGGCCTCAACGGCCAGCTTATCACCCTTACCGCCGACACCTACTTCACGGCCACTAATTG
>CAXUEM010000273.1:3854-4753 GCA_964249885.1 uncultured Hymenobacter sp.
GGCTGCCGACTACACGTTCTATCTCTCGCGCCGCCGTTACAGCGAAGTCGACGGCAACCCCTTCGCCGAGCCGGCGCCGCTGGCCTCCAACGTGCAGGGCGGCTACGGCCTGTTCGGCGGCGCTACCGATGTAGTCTACCGCATCAGGCTCTAAGCTTGCGGCTCCGGCGGCTCAAGGCCTGCCCGGCTCAAACCCAGCCGCCTGCCACGAGGCGAAGGCCACCGGCCCCGGCGCTCGACAGGCAGCCATGACCCCTTGGCCGCTGCCGGGTAACACCGTAATATTTATGATTTTAATCTATCTTGAAATTGTTCAAGATGCTGGGCTGTGCAATAGCCTTGCTGATTGGATTAAGACAAAATTTAGCGTAGCTTTGAAACAACGCTACTGCGCTTTACTCCTTCATTATAAAGCTGGTAGTAGGCATTTGCCACCCGTAAGCGCTGGGCAAAAGTCGTTCTTGGATTATTATAAAATCATACCCTGCTACTGCCTTATGTTTACCCAGCATTTTGCCCCCGATACCGTGCCGCTTGACGCGGAAACGGCCATGGCGCGAAGCCGGCGGCGGCGGGAGGTAGAAAACGCCTTGCTCAGCCACCTAATGAGCGGTTTCACCCCCGTGCCCGAGGCCTTCGCCGCCTTGCAGGCCTACATCAACGGCGAGCAGCCGCGCGAAAAAGCCTTCGCCGTGCTCTACGAAGTGCATTAAGGCCTGTCAGCCGCCGCTGGCGCATGGGTTTCTTCTTTAAAACCGGCCATTCTTAATCATTAGTTTAATTCAGATCCGGGACAGCTCGGCGGCCTCGTGCACCCGCACCCCGCCGCCGTCGTCTTCGGCCGCGCGCAGCATGGCGGCGGCTACGGCGGCGGCTGGCACGGCCCGGTAGGCGCGCAG
>CAXUEM010000274.1:0-4745 GCA_964249885.1 uncultured Hymenobacter sp.
AACCTCGCCCTCGACGGCGACGTGCCCGAGGTCGAGGGCGACCAGCCCGACCCCCTGCTGGCTGAAGTCGCGCGGGAGCTGGCCGCGGTCGGGCAGCTCCCGCCCTCGGCCCGCACCGCCGAGCAGCAGGTGGCCGAGGTGCGGCGGCGGGCGGCGGCTACATTCCGGCTGGTGCTCTACCACTACGCCGACTTCGCCGTGAGCACCATTGACTCGTTTGTGCAGCGCATCGTGACGGCCTTCACGCGGGAGTTGGGCTTGCCAGCCTCATTTGAGGTGGAGCTGGACACCGACGCCGTACTCCAAAGCGCCGTGGCGGCCCTGCTGGATAAGGTGAACCGCGACCCCAACAGCAAATTGCTCTCGCAGATGCTGGCCGACTACGCCTTGGGTCAGGCCGAGGAAGGCCGCAGCTGGAGCAAGCTGCCCGAGGAGCTGGCCGGCTTCGGCAAGGCGTTATTCAATGAAACCGTGCAGGACTCGGTCGCGCAGCTGAGCAAGCTGAGCATGGCTGATTTCCGCCGGCTGGACAAGCAGATGCGCGCGGCCCGCGCCGAGATAGAGGCGGTGTTCGCGCAGGCCGGCGAGGCGGGCGCGGCCCTGCTCGCCGATGCCGGCGTAAGCGAAACTGACCTGTACCAAGGCAAAAGCGGCATCTGGGGCTACGTGCGCAAGGGCGCGGCCCTGCTCGACCCCGACGCCGGTCCCAACTCCTACGTGCGCGCCACGCTGGAGCAAGACAAGTGGTACAGCGGCAAAATCAAGTCGGACGTTGATAAAGCGCGGGTGGACGCGGTCAAGCCGGTGCTCACCGAATTTGCTGCCACGCTCGGCACGCTGCGCGAGAAATACCTGGCGAGTTACGTGCTGATGACGGCCATGCAGCCGTATTTATTTCACGCTTCGTTATTAAGCGAATTAAATAAATTAGTCGAGCAAATTAGCCGGGAGCGCAACGTGGTTTTGATTTCGGAATTCAACCGCCGCATTGCCGCCATTGTGCTCACCGAGCCGGTGCCGTTTATTTACGAGCGACTGGGTGAAAAATACCGCCACCTGCTCATTGACGAGTTTCAGGACACGTCGGTTTTGCAGTGGAATAATTTATTGCCGCTGGTTGAAAACACGCTGGCCAACAGCAATTTGTCGTTGGCCGTGGGCGACGCTAAGCAATCTATTTACCGCTGGCGCGGCGGCGAGATGGAACAGATACTGCGCCTCTACCAAAACAACACCGACGCGCTGGCCAACCGCGGGCGCGATGCGGAAGTGCGCGAATTATTACGAGGACGCTACGAATCCTTAAAAGGCAAAATAGAGCCGCAGGCGCTGAACACGAATTACCGTTCGGCGCCGGAAATAATTAATTTCAACAACAATTTTTTCACCCAGATAAGTCAGCGCCACGCGGGCCTGAAACTGGTGGAAGGCATTTTCGATGAGGGCTTCGTGCAGGCCGCGCCGGCCACTGAGAAAGCCCCCCCTGCTGGCCACGTCCAAATCCTGTTCACCCAGGCCGAGGCCCCGGCGCAGCCCTTCTCCCCCACCCTGGGCCAGTATCGGCCCGAGCCACTGCCCGGCTACCTGCCCGAGGCCCTGCTGGACTACCACGAGAGCACCTGCTACCTGGCCCTACAACTGGTAGAACAAGCTCTGGCGGAGAGTTATAGCCTGGCCGATGTGGCGGTGCTCTGCCGCACCCGCTGGCAAAGCAAGCTGGTGGCCAAATTTCTCAAGGAGCGCGGCTTTCCTATCATCTCGGCCGATTCGCTGGCGCTGGAGTTTGCCGAGGTGGTGAACCTGCTGGTGGCCGTGCTGCGGGTGCTGCACCAGCCCGCGCACACGCTGGCGCGGGCCGAGGCCCTGCTGCTGCTCGATAAGGTGGTGCGGCGGGTGCCGCCCACGCCGGCGCGGGTACGCCACTTGGCCAAGCTGGCCAATGACGAGCACAGCGCGCCGTTTTACGAGGAGTTTAAAAACCACGGCTACGACCTGCGCCCCGAGGAAACCGGCAACCTGGGCCTCTACGAGCTGGCCGAGCGGCTCATGCAAACCTTTGAGCTGCTGGGGCGCAATGGCGAGAGCGACTACCTGTTCCGGTTTCTGGATTTGACCCTGGAATACAGCCTGCGCTTTGGCAACAACCTGGGCAACTTCCTGGCCTACTGGGACCAGCGCAAGGGCAACATCAGCATCAACGCCCCCGGCGGGCGCGAGGCCATTACCATCACCACCGTGCACAAGGCCAAGGGCCTGGCCTACGGCGTGGTCATCGTGCCTTTCGCCGACTGGACCCTGGAGCCCCGCGGCGGCACGCTGCTCTGGGGGCATCTGGAGGAAGCCGACAAGCCCCTGCCCGGCCTGCCTGACGTGGCCGTGGCCAGCCTCAGCGGGACGCTGCAAAGCACGGCGCTGGGGCCGCAGTACGACGAGGAGCGCGAAAAAACCTTTCTCGAAGGCCTGAACACGCTCTACGTGGCCCTGACCCGGCCCCGGCACCGGCTCTACCTCATCAGCAAAAAAGCCGACGCCCGCAAGAAAACCGACAAGCCCGGTGCCGAAACCGCACCCGCCGGCCCGGCCCGCAACGTGGCCGAGCTGCTGCACGGCTACCTGCAAGCGGCCGGCCTCTGGGACGAAGAGGCCATGTCTTACACAATTTCAGCGGGCGCGCCGGCCATGCGCAAGTCTGATAACCAGCCACTCCCAACTAATAACTACGACCTTACGAACCTGACCTCCGCGCCCTGGGAAGACCGCCTTTCGCTGCGCCGCCACGCCAACACGGTGTTCGACTTCGACCAGCAGGAAAAGCTGGGCGAGCTGAACCGCAAGCTGCACTACGGCCTGCGCCGCCTGCACCAAGCCACCGACGTAGGCCGGGTGGCCGGGCAGCTCGTGGCCGAGGGCATCATCAGCATCAGGGAAAAAGCCGAGCTGGAAACCCGCTTGCGCGAGGTGGTGCAGCACCCCCGGCTGGCGCGGTTTTTCAGCCCCGAAGTAGACGTGGAAACCGAGCGCGAGATACTAGTAGGCGGCGTGGCCCTGCGCGACTACAAGCCGGACCGCGTAGTATTTGAGGCGGGCGCGGCGGGCACTGGACGCAGTGATACCCGCGTGACCTTGCTCGATTTCAAGGTGCCCACGCTCACGCCCGAACCTCACCGGCGGCGGCTGCGGCAGTACAGCGAGCTGTTCCGGCAGCTGGGCTACGCCGACGTGCAGGGTCTGATTTATTATTTTGGCACCGGCGAGGTGGTGACGGCGTAAAGTCCAATAACCCAGGATAGCGTACTTTCGGGTTCCTGAGCGCCGAGCTGCTTTTCCCGATTATACCACGCTGATTGTTATGAAATTCACTTCTTTTCTCGTCGCGGCCTTGTTTTTAGGCAGCGCAGCGGGCGCGCAGGCGCAATCGTCGGGGGCGGTCAGTCCGGGCGGGGCCGATGTGCAAACTAATATTCAGTCGCTGGTGGCTGGGCGCCCGGCCTCGCTGCCCTCGGGCACCGCCGATACCAAAGGCTCGCCCTACGTGCTCAACCGCTGGCTGCCGGGCCGGGTGCGGCTGAGCAACAACGTGGTGCTGGCCGCCATTCCGCTCAAATACGACGTGCTGAACCGCCGGATTCTGATGCGGGAAACCCTGCAAAGTCGCGACTCGCTGCAGCTCGACGACCGGCAGGTGGTCAGCTTTACGCTCGACGAGGCCGCTACCCCGCTCGCGCCGGCCCGCGTCCACCTGTTTCAGCGCTTCACCGATGCGCCCGACGCCGGCTACCGCAGCGCCTACGCCGAAATTCTGCACCAGGGCCGCTACACGCTGCTCAAGCTGCACGCCAAAAAATTTATTCCGGCCGACTACCAGACGGCCTACGGCAACGGCCGGCGCGATAATGAGATTGAGGACCGGCAGCTTTACTTTCTGCGCCGCCCCGATGCCTCCGTCGTGCCCGTGAAGCTTAACCTGCGCGCCTTGATGGCCGCCGCCCCCGACCTGGCTGCCAAGCTGGCCCAAGCCTCTCCCAATACGGAAGCCGACTGGAGCCGGGTCCTGGGAGCCGCTGATACCAAGTAGGTTACCGCCGTCAGCTGATAGCTCGGCGGGCGACGACGGCGAAGAGCGGGTCGCCGCGGCGGGCGGCCGGACTGCGGTCAAGTAATTCGATGTTTTGCCAGCCGCCGGCGGCCAGCAAAAACTGCCGCACCGGCGCCAGGTGGCCGCGGTCGTCCAGCGCGTGCCAGGCGGCAATGGCTTTGCTCGGGAAGCAGCGGTTGGAGAAGGTGATGACCAGCGGCGCACCGGGGCGCAGCACGCGGCTGAGCTCGCGCAGCACGGCCACGGGCTGGGTCAGGTAGTCAATCGAAACGCAGATGGCAGCACCGTCAAACTCCTCGTCGGCGAAGGGCAGCGCGGGCGTTTGGTTCAGGTCCTGCACCACGTAGGCGGCCAGCCGGGGGTTGGCTTGCAGCTCGGCCTCGTTCATGCCCAGGCCCACCACGCGGCGGTAGGCCACCTCGGCCGGCAGGTGGCTTATCCAGCTGCTCATCAAGTCCAGCAGGCTATCCTCGGCCGAAAAATACTCGCGGTACAGCTGCGTGACGGCCGCAATAGCGCCCTCGTCGATGTGGGCGACGAAGCGCGGGGCGCGGTAAAAGTCAGCATCGGGCGTTTCGTCCTGCCGCCGAAAGGCGTGGGCGGGCAGCAGCGGGGTTTCGTCGGGGCTCATGGCAGTTGATGCAGGGTG
>CAXUEM010000275.1:0-287 GCA_964249885.1 uncultured Hymenobacter sp.
TTCGGGGGCGGGCTCTCAGGCATAAAAAATTGAAGCGATTCGGGGGCGCGTATGCCGTTAGTGGCGGGCGGCTTCGGCGTTGGCTTTGGCGTCGGCGGCGGTTTTGCGGGCGGCCTCGCGGGCGCGCTCCAGGGCCGAGCTGGCTCTGTCGGCCGCAGCGTCGAGTTTGGCTTCCGCTTTCTGGGCGGCAGCGTCGATTTTGGCGCCGGCGCGCTCGGCTTCGCCTTCCGTGGCGGCCCGGTTGTCGGCGGGCGCGAGCATGCTGTCCACTCTGGCCGCATTGGCGG
>CAXUEM010000275.1:297-867 GCA_964249885.1 uncultured Hymenobacter sp.
GCGGTGGCCGGGTCCACTACGGTGGTGGTGGTTTCGGTTTCGGTGGTTTGCGAGCAGGCGCTCAGGTTCAGGGCCAGGGTGGCCACCAGCAGGGTCTTGAGGGTCAGTTTCATGGGCAAAAGCAAAATAAAGTATCAGCGGGGGTTAATGAAGCAAGCCCGGAAATGTAACCCGCCGGGCCGGTCAAGGCGGCCGGCGGCGCGGCAGACGGCGGGCAGGGCGCGGCCAACATTTCCCGCGCCGGTTGAGTATAGCAGGGCATATCCGTTCTCTTTTTGCTTATCCGCCCTCCCATGGATTCCACCGCCACTACACCCCAGAGCGCGCCCGCGCCCAGCATTCCGCTCACCGTGAGCGACAACCAAACCTCGGCCCTGCTCGACGATACGCTGGCCCTGCTCGGCATCGGCCTGCCGGCCAAAGCCGACGCCCACAGCTCGGCCGAAATTGACCGTTGGGAAGCTGTGCTCGCCGCCGCCGAGCGCCCCGGCCGGGCCAAAATCAGCCAGGAGCTGCGCCTGCTGCGCCAGCAGCTCAGCGACCCCGAAACCCAGGCCCACGACCTGGCCG
>CAXUEM010000275.1:877-4125 GCA_964249885.1 uncultured Hymenobacter sp.
CCTCACTGCAGCAGCTCAGCAAGCTGCTCATCAAAGCCGGCTCCTCGCTCTCGCGCTAAGCGCATGGTGGAGCGCGCAACCAAGTTTCGGGCAGCGGTGGCCATGCCCCGCTACTTTTGCGGGCTATGACGCTAACTGCCGCCGACCTGACGCCCTACGACCCGTTCGAGCACATGCGCTTTGGGCCCACGCGCTGCTTTCTGAGCGGGCAGCCCGTGGGTCCGGCCGATACGCTGCCCGTGTTTGCCGACTGGCTGCAGGCGCGCTACCAGCTCGCCGAGCGGCCCATACAGCTGCTCGACCAGCGCACGGTCACGCTCCGGGAGCTGACCCTACCGGTGAGCCCCGCCCTGCAGCCCCGGCTGCTGGCGCTGGAAGAAACCGTGGCCGCCGCCGCCACGCAAGGGCCGGCGGCGCTGCGGGCGCTGGGCGACGATACTCTGTTTCTGTGGCTGGGCAAGATGTTCTACGGCATCTTCATCACCGAGCTGCTCAACGAGCAGGAGCCGCTCATCAGGCCCAAGTATCCGCTGGCTGAGAATGCGGCGCTGCTGCGGCGGTTTCGCACGTTTTATCAGCTTTTGCAGGGCCTGCGCGTGCCCACCGAGTACGCCGACTTCGTGCCCGGCTCGGTGTTCGTGCTCGAAGCCGATGCGGGGTTCGAGCAGCCCGCGTTTGAGTACGACGACGACCTGAACACGCTGGTATTCAGCATCAAGCTCGACCAGGCCGTCGTCGTGGCCTGCCTGGTCGATACCGGCCTGATTGCCCAGGCCATGGGCCGGGTGTACGCCGATGCCCGGCAGCGCCCGCTGCACCCGGCGCAGGTGGCCGAGTTCAAGGCGCGGGTGTACTACGCCGCCCACCTGCTGCACGTGGTGCCCGACATCTACCCGCGCCCGCCGCGACCCGGCGACACGAAGCTGGTTTTCGATGCCCTGCTGGACGACGTGAGCGGTGCCATCTTCAACCCCTGGGAAAACCCCGCCTACGCCCAGGCCCTGGCCGAGCTGACCCAGCGCTGGAACCTGGGCTACCAGCAGATTCTGGCCGACCCGGCCGCGCCGCTGAGCTTGCTTTATGACGAGCAGGGCCAGCCGCGCCCGGCGACCGGGCTGCCGCTGCCACCGCGCTAGGCCAGCCCAGCAGGGGGTAGGTAGCCCCAGGCGGTCCGGTCCGACGGCTGTAAGACGTCTGATAGGTGGTCGTCAGATTCGTTGGCTCTGTCAGGTTGATACTCCCTGCTGGCGCGCTTTTAACCAGTCGGACGTTGTTCGGCCGTCCGGCTGGACCGCCCCGCGGCCCGGATTAAATTTGCTCCACAGTGGCTGGCCTCCTGAAAATAGCCGGTGCGCTGCGCTCGAAAAGCTTAACGTGAATGCCCTAAAGGCCGTAAGTCCAAGCCAGCTCCGTGAGGGGCTGGCTTTGGTTTTTTACTCTCTCACCTTCTCTTCTTTCCCGCTCGCATATGCATATGCCCCTTTCCTGGCGCCGGGCCGCTTTGGCCCTGCTGGCCGCCACGCTGGGCCTGACCACGGCCTGCTCTTCCAACAACAACTCGTCTGACAACAGCGGCGGCCCGGCTACCGCCAGCCCGGCCGGCACGAGTGCGGGCGTCAGCTCCGCGGGCGCCGACCCCAACTCGCCGCTGCAGGTGGTGGCCGAAATTGCCGAGCCCCAGATGGTGGCCCTGGCCGTGACGGCCGACGGCCGCATGTTCGGCGCCTTTCCGCGCTGGGACCACAACCCGGTGAACCCGGTGGCTGTGTTCGGGGCCGATGGCAAAACCGTGCAGCCGTACCCCAACGCCAGCTGGTGCACGTGGAACGATTCGGTGAAAACCGACCCCCAGCACCACTGGATTTCGCCCCAGAGCATCATCGTCGATAAAACCGGCCTGCTGTGGGTGCTCGACCCGGCCGCGCCCGGCATGAAGTTCATCGTGGCCGGCGGGCCCAAACTGGTGTGCATCGACCCCAAAACCAATCAGGTCGTGAAGAATATTTCCTTCGGCCCCGACCTGGCCCCGGCCAAGTCCTACCTCAACGATGTGCGCATCGACACCGACAAGCAGGTGGCCTATCTGACCGAATCAACCCAGGGCGGCCTCATTGTCATGGACTTAAAGACCCAGCAGGGCCGCCGCTTGCTCACTAAGCACCCCTCGGTGAAGGCCGAGAAAGACGTGCGCCTGAAGGCCGGCGGCACCCACGAGATGATAGACGCCAAGGGTAAACCCATGATGGTGAACTCCGACGGCATTGCCCTGAGCCGCGACGGGCAATACCTTTATTACCAGGCCATCACGGGCCGCCACCTCTACCGCATCAAAACCGAGGCGTTGCGCAACCCCGCCCTCAGCGAAGCGCAGCTGGGCCAGCAGGTCGAAAACCTGGGCGAGGTGCCCGCCACCGACGGCTTGGAAATCGACGCCCAGAACAACATCTATCTCACAGCCTTCGAGCAGAACGCCCTGGTGCGCCGCGCCCCCGACGGCAAGCTGACCACGCTAGTAAAGGACGACCGCCTGCTCTGGCCCGACACCTATTTCTGGGGTCCCGACAACTCGCTCTACGTCACGGCCTCCGCCATTCATTACGGCCCCACCTGGAATAAGGGCGCGGGCCGGCCCAATACTGTGTACCGGGCGTTTAAAATGCAGGTTCCGAAGTAAGGTGGCTTTTGAGTAACAGAACGGCAGAACAATAGGAAGTCATGCTGAACGCCGGGAAGCATCTGGGCCGCGGGATTTATATGTTTTTAAAAAAAAATTTATTTTTTGCCCCCAGCGAGATGCTTCCCGGCGTTCAGCAGGACGTTCTATTTCGTGGCTGCCACCTTATTTCGGCGCCGCGAACTTTGGATTCGTCACAAAATCCTCGTCGGTCAGCGTTATCAGAAAGGCCACTATCTGCCTTTTTTCCTCAGCCGTCAGCTCCAGGTTGCGGCTGAGCTGGGCGGGGTCGTTGGTGGTGTTGAGCATGAGCGGGTCGATGGTAGGGCTATCGAACTGCACGTGTTCGTTGTAGTGGTCGAGCACGTCTTCCAGCGTGGCCAACCGACCATCGTGCAGGTAGGGTGCGGTCAGGGCGATGTTGCGCAGGCTGGGCACCCGAAACTTGCCCTGGTCGGTGGCTTTGCCCGTGACGCGGCCCAGGCCGGGGTCGGCAAAGGTTAGGTCGAGGCCATTGTTGCGGAACGTGTGGTCGGTTTGCAGCTCGCCGGAATGGCAGTCGCCGCAATTGCCG
>CAXUEM010000275.1:4135-4731 GCA_964249885.1 uncultured Hymenobacter sp.
CAATTGCCGCCGCGCAGCCGGCCGTTGGGGTGAATGCTGAACAGCTGCAGGCCGCGCAGCTCGTCGGCGCTGAGCAGGCTGCGTTCGCCGCGGCGGTAGCGGTCAAAGCGGGAATTGCCCGAAATCAGGGTGCGCTGAAACTGGGCCAGGGCCTTGAGCACGTTTTCCTCGGTGATTTTGCTCGTGC
This sequence comes from uncultured Hymenobacter sp., assembly GCA_964249885.1. Classification (GTDB taxonomy): domain Bacteria; phylum Bacteroidota; class Bacteroidia; order Cytophagales; family Hymenobacteraceae; genus Hymenobacter. Next base: position 4,323 of record CAXUEM010000275.1, read on the forward strand.
CGAAGGCCTGGCCGAACAAGGCCGGGTACTTGGGCAGCTGCTGCAGGCGGGCCACGCCGGCTTGCAGCGGCTGGTGCAGCTCCACCTCGTTTTCAATCGGCGTGCGGGCCTGCTGCTCCAGGCTGGTTTCGGCGCCGTCCCAGTTCAGCTTGGGCTCCCAGAGCAGGTTTTGCAGGGGCATGGCGCTGCGGGAGTGGCGGCCGCCGCGCACGCCCTCGGCCCGGGCCAGCCCGTCGCTGAAGGCCTTGCCTTGCTGGTGGCAGGAGCCGCAGGATTTCGTATTGTCAATAGAAAGCGCCGTTTCGTAGAACAGGTGCCGGCCCAGCTCCACGCCCTCCACCGTAAGCGGGTTGTTGGCGGGCTGGGCCTGCGGGGGCGGAAACAGCGGGGGCAGCGCCAGGGCGTAGGG
>CAXUEM010000276.1:0-3325 GCA_964249885.1 uncultured Hymenobacter sp.
GGCTCTGGAAGCAGTGGGCCAACCTGCTGCGCACCCGCTACGACGGCGTGCCCATTGTGGGCTTCACCTGGTACTCACTCACCGACCAGGTGGACTGGGACTCGGCCCTGCGCGAGAATAACGGTACCGTCAACCCGCTGGGCCTCTATGACCTCGACCGCAACATCCGGCCCGTGGGCACGGCGTTCAAGCAAATCATTCAGGACTGGCGGCACGTGCTGCCCACCCAGCGCCTGTTCACCCAGGAGCCCTTCCTGATGCCGGCCGACACCTCCCCAGAGACATCTGCCACGAAGCAAAAACGTCCCGCCCCGGCGCAGCCGGCAGCTTCCGCCACGAACCCTTAGCTTTTTAGCCCATGTCCTTTCAAGATAAAGTAGTTATCGTCAGCGGCGGCTCGGGCAGCATAGGCCGGGCCGTGGGCCAGCGCCTAGCCGCCGAAGGCGCCCGCCTCGTGCTCGTGGGGCGCAATGAGGAGAAGCTTACCCACGCCGCCGAGCTGGTGCGGCAGGCCGGCGCGCCCGATGTGTGGGCCAGCGTGTGCGACGTGGGCGTGGAAGAGCAGGTAGTTGCCACTGTGGTGGGCACGCTGGCGCGCTTCGGCCGCTTGGACGTGGTGGTGAACAATGCCGGCCAGATGGAATTCAAGCCCCTGGTGGAGCTGACCGGTGAGGACTGGCTGCGCACCCTGCACGTGGACTTGCTGGGGGCCTTTTACTTCATCAAGCAGGCGTTTTTGCACATGCAGCCCGGCGGCAGCATTGTGAACGTGTCCAGCATTCACGCCGTGGAAACCAGCTTGCTCGTAGCGCCCTACGCGGCGGCCAAGGCCGCCCTGAACTCCCTGACCCGCTCGGCCGCGCTGGAAGGCAAGCCGCTGGGCATCCGGGTCAACGCCGTGCTGCCGGGCGCCATCGACACGCCCATGCTCTGGGACAACCCGAACGTGAAGTCCGGGGCCGAGAAAATCGACAAAGCCGACGTGGGCCGGCCCGAAGATGTGGCCGACGCCGTGGCCTACCTCGCCTCCGACCGCGCGGCGTTCGTGCAGGGGGCTGAGCTGCGCGTGGACGGTGGCCGCCTGGCCCGGCTCTAGCATAACAATAGCTGGGGCTTTAGGAGAGAGTGCCATACGATGGGGGCTAGGGAATAGGTAATGCAGGAAAATAAGCGGCCTAGGCAGGACCGCTAAGCAGCCGGCAAAGGCGCGCAGCTGCCGTTTCAACTTAATATTGTCAGGACCTGTCCTCCCGCAAAGTGTTGTCTCTGCATTCACCTATTTCCTTCTCTTATTCTCTTATGTATGTACACAAGCTGCCCCGCTCCTTTGAGTGCGGGGTGGGCGTCACGGCCGAGATTCTCGGCGGCAAGTGGAAGCCCTGTCTCATTTATAGCATCCGTAACGGCGTCCGGCGGCCCAGCGAGCTGCACCGGCTCAATCCGACGGCCCCGCCGCGGGTTCTGAACCAGCAACTGCGTGAGCTGGTGGCGCACGGTATGGTGCGCAAAGTAGTCTACCCGGTCTTGCCCCTGAAGGTAGAGTATTTCCTGACCGCCCAGGGCGAGAGCGTGCTCCCGATTATCGAGGCGATGGAGCAGTGGGGCACCGTGCACGGCGCGAATTTTCGGGCGCAAGTAGGCGCCCCGCTGTAAGGCCCTGGTCCGGGCACTCCGGGGTTACTGGTTGCGGGCATTATCGGCACGTCGCTGAACTCGGAGCGTGCAAGTGCTGCTGAAGCTGAATAGTGTTTCTGATAAGCGAATAAGCAAGCAGCCGGAAGCTTGGAAAAGTAATTAGCGGCGGGCAAGTGTAAGGAAGCCAGGCCGCCTCCGACTCTCTGGTAGCAAACCGGGCACTAAGGCCGGCGTGGCCGCCACCATAAGTCAGCTGAACTCGCCAGTGGCCCGCTTCCCCGCGGTTTTCGCTTTCAAGCCCGGGGCCACCGGCTCTGACTGTTTTCTTTTATTGACCCACACCACCCACACCTTGCATGAAAACGCTCGAAAAAATCACCACCCAGCCCGACCCGTACGAGCCCTACCTGCTGTCGCAGGGCATTCGGGTAGGGGATATGCTCTTTATTTCCGGTCAGGCCGGCTACGCCGACGACGGCCGCATCGTGGCGGGCGGCTTCCGGGCGCAGGGCGAGCAGGCGTTTGCCAACCTGGCCCGCGCCCTTGAGGCCGGCGGCTCCGACCTCGGGCACGTGGCCAAAGTGACCATCTTCCTGACCGACATGCAGTATTTCAGCGAAGTAGTGGAGCTGCGCCGCCGGTATTTCCGCGCCCCTTATCCGGCCGATAGCATTGTCGAGGTCAAAGGCCTCTACACGCCGGAAGCACTCATTGAGATAGAGGCCATTGCCCTGGTCAGCTCGCCGGTTCAAGCTTAGTTGATAACGCCAAACATGCAGCTCTCATCCGAAATAACGGCGCTGGCCCTCGACCCGCTGCCCCATTCATTTCTGGGCAATGTGCTGGAAATTGCCCTCGTCACGCGCGACCATGCCCGCACCATGGCCGGGCTGTGGCGCCTGGGCATTGGGCCGTGGCAGGTGCATACGTTCACGCCCGAGAACACGCTCAACCAGACGTATAGAGGTCAGCCGAGCGCCTTTACTATGCGGGTGTGCTTTGCCCAGGTCGGCGACGTGGTGTGGGAGCTGATTGAGCCCGTGTCCGGGCCCAGCATCTTCGCCGAGTTCCTGGACCGCCACGGCGAGGGCTTGCACCACGTGGCCTACGACTGCCACGGCATCCCGCTGGCCGAGCGCGTGGCCGAGTTTGCCCGCCGCGGGTTTGCGCTGGTGCAGTCCGGCAGTTGGATGGGCACGAACCACTTCGCCTTTTTTGAAACCGAGGAGGCTACCACCACCTGCCTGGAAACCTACGTCTTCCCCGCTGCCTGGACCTACCCCGAGCCCGACGCCTGGTACCCGGCCCGGCCCTGATCAGTATGCCTCCGAGCCCGGCCTGGCCGTGCACGGAATGCAAACGCCTGGGCAGCAGCCAGCAGGGGGTAAGGTTGCGGAAGTACGTCGGCCGTCGGCGCCCGCCTCCGGCCGGCCCGGCGCTCTGGGTTATTACCTTGGCCCAGGTTTGGTGGCCGCGCCACTAAAAAAGCCGGCGACCCTGCTCATGCGCTACTTATTTCTGGCGACGGCCCTCTGGCACGCATGCGCCTGCTACTTCTTTCTGCTGCGGCCGCAGCGCATTCTGGCCTCGCTCACGACGGAGGTGCCGGTTTCGCCCATTGCCCGCGACGTGCTGCGGTTTCTGGGCGCGCTTAATCTGGGCTACGTAGCGGTGGCCGGGGCCGGGGCCG
>CAXUEM010000276.1:3335-4721 GCA_964249885.1 uncultured Hymenobacter sp.
TCACCCTGCTGGACGGCTTTTTCACGCTCGCGTTCAGCGGCTACCTGGTGTGGGCGCAATCGTAACGGAGTGCTGGTAAAGCAGCTCGCCGGCGAGCTCGCCGTGCCCATTACCTGGCCGGCGCAGTTTTTTGCAATTAGCGCCGATTGTTTGTAAGGGGAAGCTGGCGGGCGCGTCTGCCGGCCCAAAGCATTACCCTCTTTCCTAACTCACTTTCTTATGCGCACCTCTCTTTGGGCCGCTGCTGGCCTGCTACTCACCGTTCCGGCCCTGGCCCAGACGCCCGCCCCGGCGCCGCTTACCGCTTCGGCCCTGGCTGTGGGCGAAAAGGCGCCTGATTTCAAAACCAAGGATGTTGCCGGCCGGCCCTTGGAGCTGAAGCAGCTGCTCAAAAAAGGGCCGGTGGTGCTGTATTTCTACCGCGGCCAGTGGTGCCCCTACTGCAGCAAGGAACTGAGCCAGCTCCAGGACTCGCTGCAGATGCTCACGGGCAAAGGCGCGCAGGTGGTCGTCGTGACGCCCGAAACCCAGGAGAACATCGACAAGACCGTGGCCAAGACCAAGGCCTCGTTCGCCATCGTGCACGACGACCAGCTCGCCATTATGAAAGCCTACAAAACTGCTTTCACCGTGGACGCGGCCACGGTGAAAAAATACGAGGGTTACGGCATCGACTTGAAGCAGGCCAATGGCCTCGACCAAGCGGTGCTGCCCGTGCCCGCCACCTACGTCATCGGCCGCGACGGCAAGATAAAGTTCGCCTACTTCAACCCCGACTACCGCCGCCGGGCCAGCGTGCGCCAGGTGGCGCGGGTTCTTTAGCCCGGTACCTACCGCTCACCACCCATGAACCGGACGTTAACCCTGCTGTCCGCGCTGGCCATGCTGGCGCTGGGGGCCTGTCAATCAGATGCTGAACTGGTGCCGGCACCGGCTGCCGGGTCGGCGCTCTACCGCGTTACGTTCGAGGCTACCTGGAGCGCCGGCACGCACGCCAACTTCCCAGCCGGCGCGCACTTCTCGCCCCTCATCGGCCTCTCGCACCGGGCCGAAAACCCGGTTTTTGGCCTCGGCCAGTTGGCCAGCCCCGGCATCAAGAACATGGCCGAGCTGGGCAACAACACGGCCCTGCGAGCTGAAATAAATGCCCAGCGCCGCAGTGGTGCCGCGCTGAGTTTACTTGATGGGCGCGGCGGCTTCGCTTCGTCCGGTTCGTACAGCGACACCGTTCGCCTGGACGCGCAGCGCCCGTACCTGACCGTGCTCACCATGATAGCGCCGAGTCCGGACTGGTTTGCCGCCCTGGAAAACGAGCGCCTGCTCGGCCCCGACGGGCAGTGGGTGAGCACGCGCACGTCGAACCTGGGGCCGTATACGTCCAACCCG
>CAXUEM010000277.1:0-363 GCA_964249885.1 uncultured Hymenobacter sp.
GAAGGGCCATAAACAAAGAAAGGCGGCAGCCAGCAGGGGGTAAGAAGACGCCCGGCCAGCCGGCAGGCTGCAATAAAGGCGGTAAGTTAAACCGGCCCGCCTATAAGTGGCAGGCTGAGCAAATCGTTCATGCCGAAAACGCCTTGACGGCCAGCTACATACTGGGCCGCCAGCAGGGCGCCCTCGGCAAAGCCTTCGCGGCTGTGGGCCTCGTGCCGGAGCTCCAGCGTGTCGGCGGCCGAGGTGTAGCTGACTTCGTGGGTGCCTACCACCTCGCCGGTGCGCTCCGAGAGGATGGCCAGCTCGGTGGGGCTTTCGGCGGGCGCGTTGCGCCACGTGGTCTTGCCCCTGAAGTGGCGCAGG
>CAXUEM010000277.1:373-4708 GCA_964249885.1 uncultured Hymenobacter sp.
TTTCTGGGTGTGGTGAATTTCGCGCACCCGCACGTCGTAACCCGCGCCGAGCTGCTGCATTTTGGCCGCGATGTACTCGTTGAAGTGAAAAAACAGGTTTACGCCGATACTGTAGTTCGAGGCGTAGAACAGCGTCCCGTTGGTTTCGTGCACCAGCGCCCGGGCTTCCTCAAAGCGGTGCAGCCAGCCCGTGGAGCCGCACACCACCGGCAGGCCCTGGCGCAGACAGGCCGCTACGTTGTTGAACGCGGCGTCGGGGTGCGTAAACTCAATGGCAGCATCCACCTGCGCCGAAGTGAAATCCTGGATGCGCGCATCGGGCCGCGAAGGGTCCACGACACCGACCAGCTCGTGCCCGCGGGCTTCGGCCAGCGCGGCAATGGTGCGGCCCATCTTGCCGTAGCCAATTAGTAGCAGCTTCATTCGAAAAATTACTTTCTGATTAAAAGAGCGGCCGTGAAGCCCAGGGCGGGTGGCGCCTGGCCGGACACGGGCAGCAGGGTGGGCTCCCAGTGCAGGCTGAGGTCCTCGCTCACGTCGAAATCGCGCAGGTGGGCATCAACCAGCGCATCCAGGATTTGCAGGCCGTAGCCGGCGGCGCAGAGCAGAATAAACTGGTCGCGGTAGCGGCGGGCGGGGGTGATACCCCTGGCAACATTATCGGCTGAACGCTCTCGCCGGGCGCGGGGAAATTTCTTCTCGTCCAATACCGCAGGCAAGGTGCCGGGCGGCTGACTCCGGAGTATATCGGAGGCGTCAACGTATTCGCGGTAGAGCTTTTGCTGAAAATACAGCCCGTAGCCCAAGCCGCCGAGCAGGCCATACACCAGCGGCAGCTTCCAGTAGCGCCGGTTGTAAATCTGGCCCGCGCCGGGCAAGATGCCCGCCAGCACCGCCGCCTTAGTAGGCCGGGTTACGCGCAGGCCAAACAACCGCTCGGTGCGGGCGGCCGAGTCGGCGGCCGAGAGCTGCTTTTTGGTCTGGGCCGGGCCGCTGACCACCGTCGTGTCCGGCCCGGCCGTGACTACCTGAGCCAGCAGGGGGGGCGCGGCAGCCAGCAGGGCTGTTAGCAGAAAAAAGACAAATCGAGCCATATAAATAAGCCTGTCAGGCTGACGAGAGCATCGAAGGCCGGCGCGAGTCAAGCATCTCATACCTTGCCGAACGAGCAGCCATCAGCAATTAGTGCGCGTGCCAACCGGAGGACATGCCTGGCTTGCGCCGGCCTTCGGTGCCTTTGTTAACCTAACAGACGATTCAACAAACTGAAATGCCCTACGCCGGCTGCAAAATGTGCAGAATGCGCTGCATGTCCTCCACGGAATCAAACGCGATTTTGATTTCGCCGCGGCCCTGCGGGCCGGGCCGCACCTGCACCCGCGAGCCAAACCGGTCGGCCAGGAACCGCTCGGTGCGGCGCAGCTCGGCCACGGGCACCACGGGCTGGGCGGGCTCGGGCGCGGCCTTGTTGGCGGTGCCAGCAGGGGGTAGCTTGCCGAAGCCGCCGCGCACGAGTTCTTCCACACGGCGCACGCTCAGGTCTTCGGCCACGATGCGGCGGAACAAAGCCAGCTGCTGCTGCGGGTCTTCGATGCTGATGAGGGCGCGGGCGTGGCCCATGCTGATGTCGGCGTCGCGCAGGCCAATCTGGATGTCGGGCGGCAGCTTGAGCAGGCGCAGGTAGTTCGTGACGGTTGAGCGGTTTTTGCCTACCCGGTCGCCGAGGTCTTCCTGACGCAGGCTGCACTCGCTCAGCAGGCGCTGGTAGCTCAGGGCAATTTCAATGGCATTCAGGTTTTCGCGCTGAATGTTCTCGATGAGCGCCATTTCAAGCATCTGCTGGTCGTCGGCCTTGCGGATGTAGGCCGGAATGGTTTCTAAGCCAGCCAGCTTGCTGGCCTGCAAACGCCGCTCGCCCGAGATGAGCTGGTAGGCGTTGGTACCAGTCTGCCGCAGCGTGACGGGCTGAATGATGCCCTGAATGCGGATGCTTTCGGCCAGTTCGCGCAGGGCTTCCTGGTCGAAATGGGTGCGCGGCTGGTAGGGGTTGGTTTCAATCTGGTCGACCGGAATCTGGCCCACCGAGTTGACGGGGTGGGGCACCAGCCGCTCGCCTTTTTTCTCGTAGCTGCCCTCAATCAGGGCGTTGAGGCCCCGGCCCAGGCCGCCGAGCTTGCGCTTGGCGGCGGGTTGGGCGGCCGCTTTTTCTTCGTTCTTATCTTCGACTACAGACATAGCTCAAGGGCGCGGGCCGAAAACTCGGCGCCAGCGGAACGTCAAATTTACGGGATTTAGGGGGAAGGGCAAGGCACTGCCCAAGCAAGTGCACTTATAGGAAGGCGGTTATGCTGAACGCCGGGAAGCATCTTGCCAGGGGGAGTAATCATCGGCACCGAACCATGAAGTTACCACGCTGGCAAGATGCTTCCCTGCGTTCAGCATGACCGCCTTTTTCGCTTTAGTGAGGCTAGTTACGCCTCGTCCGCTGCTTCCTCCGGGCGGGCTTCCACGCTGTTTTTCTCGACGATTTCGCGGGCCAGGTTGAGGTAGGAAATGGCGCCCTTGCTCTCGGCATCGTGCAGGATAACGGGGATGCCGAAGGAGGGCGACTCGCTCAGCTTGACGTTGCGCGGGATGATGGTGTCGAAGACGAGCTGCTGGAAGTGCATCTGCACTTCCTCGACTACCTGGTTGCTCAGGCGCAGGCGCACGTCGTACATCGTGAGCAGGATGCCCTCGATTTCCAGCTCCTGGTTTAGCCGGCTCTGGATAATTTTGATGGTGTTGAGCAGCTTGCCCAAACCCTCCAACGCGAAGTACTCGCACTGCACCGGAATGATGACCGAGTGCGCCGCCGTGAGGGCATTGACCGTGATAAGGCCCAGCGAAGGTGAGCAGTCGATGACGATGAAGTCATATTCCTCGGCCAGCGGCCGCAGGGCCTCTTTCATCTTTTCCTCGCGGTTGGGGAGGTTTATCATCTCCACCTCGGCGCCCACCAAGTCGATGTGCGAGGGCATCAAATCCAGATGAGGTAAGACGTTGGTTTGCAGGATGATGTCGCGGGCGTTGATGCCGTCCACCATGCACTCGTAGATGCTGTTCTGGATGTCCTTGGGGTCGAAGCCCACGCCGGACGTGGCGTTGGCCTGCGGGTCGGCATCCACGAGCAGGGTACGGTAGTCCAGGGCGGCCAGCGAGGCTGCGAGGTTGATGGCGGAGGTGGTTTTGCCGACCCCGCCTTTTTGGTTGGCTACCGCAATGATTTTTCCCATGTGAAATTCTGTCATCCTGAGCGCAGCGAAGAACCTTATCAGGTCCGCGCCACTGGATTAGTAATTCTGACGAAAGCTGCCGTGATAAGGTGCTTGCTTCGTCGGCATGACTTACTGAACAACCAACCTACAAATCAATCGTTTCGCCGATGCGCAGCAAGAGCAGCTCCTTGCCGGCGGCCTGGGCCTGGGCGCGGGCCGTGTCGTGGTTGATGGTGAGTGGCGGCCAGGTGTCGAAGTGCATGCCGATGATTTTGCTCGTGTTCACCCAGTCGGCGCAAATCAGGGCGTCGGCCACGCCCATCGTGAACTGGTCGCCGACGGGCAGCAGGGCAAAATCCAGCCGCCCGTACTGCTCGCCAATGATTTTCATGTCGTAGGTCAGGGCCGTGTCGCCGGCAAAGTACAGCGTGCGGCCGGCCGCGGTGCGGATGACGAAGCCCGCGGCGAGGCCGCCGTAGGAGCCGTCGGGCAGGGAGCTGGAGTGCGCGGCGGCCACCATCTGCACCTGGCCGAAGGGCAGCTGCACTTTGCCGCCGAGGTTCATTTTCAGGTTGGCTTTTAGGCCTTTGGCTTCGAAGTAGCTCAGCACCTCGAACATGCCCAGCAACTCGGCGCCGGTGCGCCCGGCAATGGCCTCCACATCAGCCACGTGGTCGAAGTGCCCGTGGGAGAGGAAGATGTAGTCGGCTTGAATGGCGGCCACGTTCACGTCCTTGGCCAGGCCGTTGCCGGTGATGAAGGGGTCGAACAGGACGCGGGTGCCGTCGAAATCAGCCAGAAAGCAGGAGTGACCGAAGTAAGTCAGTTTCATAAAAGCTACCTTAAAAAGCGGGGCGCCACGCGGCCGGGAGGTTAAATCCGGCTAAATTCGTTGGCTTACCTTTGGCAAAGATACGGCCTTTCCCCCTTCAAATGCGCTTCTTTTTCCGGCCGCGGCGGCCCGTAGCGGCCGGGCCGCGGGCCGCCGCGGGCCGGCTGCTGCTCCCCCTGCTGGCCCGGCCCAACTGCCACCCCGCCCCCCGCCCCGCCCCCGCGCAGCGCCGGGGGTTTGGCTACA
>CAXUEM010000278.1:0-4699 GCA_964249885.1 uncultured Hymenobacter sp.
TCACTGCTCACTGCTCACTGCTCACTGCTCACTGCTCACTGCTCACTGCTCACTGTTAATTGAATCCTGACCTGCCCCTGCTGCCCTTGCCCACGCTGGGTACCGCCGCCGACCCGAGCGTGCTCATTATTTACACCGGCGGCACGGTGGGCATGGCCGTGAACCGCACCGGCGAGCTCGTGCCCATGCAGTTCGGCCGCCTGGAGCGCAAGATGCCCGAGTTGGCCCGCCTGCGCCTGCGCCTGAGCTTGCTCAGCCTGCCCCAGCTCATCGACTCAAGCAACGTGACGCCCCAGGACTGGCTGCACCTGGCCCGGCTCATCGGCCAGCACTATGCTGATTTTGACGGCTTTGTCGTGCTGCACGGCACCGATACCATGGCCTACTCGGCCGCCGCCCTGAGCTACATTCTCGAGCACCTGGGCAAGCCCGTCATCTTCACCGGCGCGCAGGTGCCGGTGGGCCGCACCCGCTCCGACGCCCAGCGCAACCTGATTTCGGCCCTGGAAATTGCGGCCGCCCGCCACCCCAGCGCCCACACCGTGCGCGTGCCCGAGGTGGGCGTGTTCTTCAACGACATTCTTATCCGTGGCAACCGCGCCAAAAAGGTAGAGAGCCAGCAGTTTGCCGCCTTCCGCAGCGAAAACTATCCGCCCCTGGCCCGCGCCGGCATCAGCCTGGATTTTGCCGATAAAAGCATCCGCCTCTTGCCCGCCGCCCCGCTCAAAGTGCACCAGAAATTAGAGGAGCGCGTGGCCGTGCTGCGCCTGTTTCCGGGCCTGTCTGAGGCCGTAGTGAAAGCCATTCTGGGGGTTGAGGGCCTGCGCGGCGTGGTGCTCGAAACCTACGGCTCGGGCAATGCGCCCACCGCGCTCTGGTTTCTGAAGTGCCTCGAAGCAGCCCGCGCCCGCGGCATTCAGCTGCTCAACGTGAGCCAGTGCGAGGAAGGCCGCGTGGTGCAGGGCACCTACGAAACCAGCGCCCACCTCACCGACCTCGGTGTGCTCGGCGGCGACGATATCACGAGCGAGGCGGCCGTCACCAAGCTCATGTACGTGCTCGGCCTGGGGCTGAGTGAGGAGCGCACCCGCTCGCTGCTCACCCAGGATTTGCGCGGCGAAATCACGCGGTGAGCAAGTTAAGAGTTGGTTTAAAGCGCAGCCAGCAGGGGGTAGCGCAATCCGCTGCTTTTAACTTTTAACTCTCAACTTTTACCTCTTAACTTTGCCCCATCCTTGAGAGGTGTCCGAGTGGTCGAAGGAGCACGCCTGGAAAGTGTGTATGGGTCAAAAGCTCATCGTGGGTTCGAATCCCATCCTCTCAACTGAAAACCGCGTTTCTTTGCCGAAGCGCGGTTTTTTTGTGTTTGCTAATTACGCTCGACGCGGGCGCGTCATTTCTGCAGGGCAAAGGAACTCGACTTGCACCCCCTGCTGGACTAGGGCCGCGTGGTGCTCGCGCCAGTCGGTGTCGGTGGCATTCACGACCGGCGGGTTGGCCGGATGCGTCAGGGCCGCGGCCACAAATTTGCGGTCCGAGAGGTCGAACGTCGCTAGGTCGGCCGATTTGGGAAAGGCCGCGAAGCTGCCATCAGCGTCCAAGGCCAGCGTTATCTGTTCGCAATGGTGCGGGTTGTAAGCCGCTTGTTCCCAAATCCAACGGAAAAACTGGTCGCCCGTGCCGGGTTGCCCGTGGGGGCTGAGGTGGCGCCGGTACTCGGTCAGAATGTGTTCCGCGTCGTCGAGCACGAGTATCTCCCCCGCGATGAGCCGCTCCAGACGCTCAATGGCCGCCACTACGCAGGCCGGGCCGGCGTCGGACTTGCCGTTGGCCACGATGGCCACATTAGTATCGATGAGGTAGCGCATGGCTTACGACTGCCGCATTTTGCGCTTCATCTCGGCTTTCATCTTGGCCGCCGCTTCTTCAAAAGCATTGCCGAAAAAGCCGGCCGGCCAGTTATGAATATTGCCGTACTCGTCCAGTTCCAGCGTGGTCAGCTCCGAGTGGCCCTCCTTGATGGACGTGAAATAAAGCTTGATGGCGTCGGTTTCAATCCGCTCCTCGGCCAGCCGCCGCTGCAGGCGCTGCAACAAATGCTCGGAGTGGCTTTCCAGCACAATCTGGAGCTTGCGCCGCTTGATGGCATCGATAAATACATCGGCCAGCCCCGCCTGCACGGCCGGGTGCAAGTGGATTTCGGGCTGCTCTAGAATCACGGTGCTGCCCTCCGGCACGTAAAACAAGAGCACCAGCACCGGCAGAATCTGTGAGACGCCAAAGCCCACATCAGTCAGAAATACGCTAGCCGATTCGGCCGTGCGCTGAATACGCACCTCGTATTCCTTGCGGTTCGGCGCAATAGGCTGCACTTTGAAAGAGTAAATCAGGCCCAGCTCTTTCAGCCAGTAGGCCACGTGTTCTTCGACGGTACGTTTGGGCTGGTCGGCGCCCATGTCAATGGTGGCGCCTCTGTTGCGGGAAGAAAGGAGAGCAGCGACGGCTCGCTCGCCACGGTTACCAACACTCTGGGTTTGCTCTCCTGCCCATACATAAAGACGGCTTGGATATTCTCTAAGGGGGCCTAGATAATGTATTCTGTTAAATAGATTCTCCAATTCAGAAGCACCATAGCTCATAATTCCTGGGAGACCTTCAGTATATTTTTTTCGGTCCTTGATAGTAAGGTGTGATACTTTGGGAATGCTGTAAAATTTACCAGGTTCAACCGTAACCTTACTCTTTTTTAACCTTCCATTATCATAAGCAATAAATAATTCATGTGACAAGCGTAAATCATTGTCCTCTAATGATTTGTCATCAAAATTTTTTATTTGCACTAAATCGTCAGCATCCTGGTAACTAAATCGAGAAAGCTTGACTAAATCGCCATCTCTCTTTACTTGTGCGGCGAAATATATATCCTCTTGCGACCAAAGCTCATTTTCATCGAAGTCAATATCTGTTATAAAAAAGGGGTTTTCCGGCTTCCAAGAAAAGCTAAAATCTAAGGTGCTAGGGTCTTTGTGCATGAATAAAATATCATACATAGTTCCTAAATCAACATACGACTTGTCATCTCCCAAATGCAGCACCCGCGACCTGTCCGACGATTCCACCGTCTGCTTGAGCATGAGCAAGAATTGCAAAATGCTGGACTTGCCCGACGAGTTAGTGCCGAAGAAGCCGGTGAGGGAGCCAAAGGCAATGTCGCCGGTGTCCTGCCAGGACTTGAAGTTTTGGATGCGCAGCTTTTCTAACATGACGTAAAGGAAACGGGTTGGCCGCACATTGCACCGCCCGGCATCAGCCGGCCCAAACCCGCTAACTTGGCGCACCGGTATTACCACCGCGTTACCCCGCCTCCTTATGACCCCTGCTGCTATTCCTGCCGCCGCACCCCCTGCTGGCGTGCCCAAAGACGACAAGCGCATCACCCGCGGCTGGACGTTCTACGACTGGGCCAACTCGGTTTATCCGCTCGTCATCACCAGCAGCATTTTTCCCATTTACTGGGGCGCCGTCACCAAGAGCATCCGCGCCGATGACATGGTGGATTTTCTCGGCTTTCAGGTGCCGGGGTCCTCGCTGCTGACCTACGCCATTTCGGCCGCGTTTCTGCTCATTGCCCTCGTCAGCCCATTTCTGACGGCGCTAGCCGACTTTTCGGGCCGCAAGAAGCTGTTTCTGCAAATTTTCTGCTACCTCGGCGCGGCGGCCTGCGCGGGGCTGTACTTCTTCACCAAAGACACGCTTACGCTCTCCACGTTCGTGTTTATTGCCGCCACGGTGGGTTTTAGCGGCAGCATTGTGTTCTACAACTCTTATCTGCCCGAAATCAGCTCCGAGGCTAAATACGACTCGCTCTCGGCCCGGGGCTTCTCGATGGGCTATATCGGCTCGGTGATTTTGCTGGTCCTGTGCCTGGTTTTGATTGAAGGCCACGAGCTGTTCGGGCTGGAAAAGGGGCAGGCCACGCGCCTGAGCTTTTTGCTTACGGGCCTGTGGTGGCTGGGCTTCGCCCAGATTCCGTTTCGGACCCTGCCCGCCGACCCAGGCCGCGCCGCCGATGCGCCGGCGGCCGCGGGCAGCTGGGTGCTCAACGGCTTTCGGGAGCTGGGCAAGGTCTGGAATCAATTGCCGGCCTTGCCCAATGTGCAGCGCTTTCTGCTGGCCTACTTCACCTACAACATGGGCGTGCAGACGGTGATGTACGTGGCCACGATATTCGGCGACAAGGTGCTCAAGCTGGAAAGCAAAGAGTTGATTATCACTATACTGCTCTTGCAGCTGGTGGGTATCGTGGGCGCCTGGCTGTTTGCCAAGCTCTCGGAGCGCATCGGCAACACGCGGGCCCTGAGCTGGGCCGTATTCATCTGGATGCTGATTTGCGTGGGCGGCTACTACGTGCAGAAGGGCTGGAGCTTCTTCGCCCTGGCCGCCGTCATCGGCCTGACCATGGGCGCCGTGCAAAGCCTCTCGCGCAGCACCTACTCGAAGATTATTCCGGAAAACACGCCCAACCCGGCCGCGTTTTTCAGCTTCTTTGATGTGACTGAAAAGCTGAGCATCGTCATCGGCACGGCCGTTTTCGGCATCATTGCGCAGGTCACGGGCTCGATGCGCAACAGCATCTTGTCGCTGATTGTGTTTTTTATCCTGGGCATGATTTTCCTTCTGCGCCTGCGCGGTAAAAAGC
>CAXUEM010000279.1:0-4697 GCA_964249885.1 uncultured Hymenobacter sp.
TTTTCCCTCGCCTTTCCGTACCGGGGCTGGCCGCGTTTTAGCCCGGCCGCCCGGGGGCTTGCTTCGGGCGGGGGCGCTACCTTCGCAGCCGCAGCGGGGCCGTCGGGCGCCGGGCGGCTTCTACTTGTATTCTATGGCTTCCCTTCCTACCGTTACCACCGAGTCAGCGGCGACCAAGCACGCGCACACCGCTATTTCCGGGGCCGGGCTGCTGATTGCGCTCGGCATCATCTACGGCGACATCGGCACCTCGCCGCTGTACGTGATGTCGTCTATTCTCAAGGGTGCCCGGGTGCCGGGCGTGATTGATGAGGCCCTGGTGCTGGGCGCCATTTCCTGCGTGCTCTGGACGCTGACGCTGCAAACCACGGTCAAGTACGTGCTGATTACGCTCAACGCCGATAACAACGGCGAGGGCGGCATTTTCTCGCTCTACGCTCTGGTGCGGCGGCGTGGGGCCTGGCTCTCGGCGGTGGCCATTATCGGCGGCTCGGCCCTGCTGGCCGACGGCGTGATTACACCGCCCATCTCGGTGTCGTCGGCCATCGAGGGCCTCAAGGCGGTGTATCCCAGCCTGACCGAGGACGCCATCGTCTACATTGTGACGGGCATTATTGCGGCGCTTTTCCTGGTGCAGAGCTTTGGCACTCAAATCGTTGGCAAGGCCTTCGGGCCCATCATGTTTGTGTGGTTTTCCATGCTGGCCATCCTCGGCCTGCTGTGGATAGGGCAAAACCCGGCGGTGCTGAAAGCGGCCAACCCCTACTACGCCTACAAGCTGCTGGCGCAGTACCCGGGCGGCTTCTGGCTCCTGGGCTCGGTGTTTTTGTGCACCACGGGGGCCGAGGCGCTGTACTCCGACCTGGGCCACTGCGGCAAGGGCAACATCCGCATCAGCTGGATTTTTGTCAAATCCACCCTCATTCTCAATTACTTCGGGCAGGGCGCCTGGCTGCTGGGCCACGTCGGACAGAATCTGGACGGGCGCAACCCGTTCTATCAGCTCATGCCGCCCTGGTTTCTGCTCATCGGCATCGGCATTGCCACGCTGGCCGCCATTATTGCCTCGCAGGCCCTGATTACGGGCTCGTTCACGCTCGTGGCCGAGGCCATCCGGCTGAACATGTGGCCCAAGGTCAAGCTCAACTACCCCACCGACGTGAAGGGGCAGCTCTACGTGCCGAGCATGAACCGCCTGCTGCTGCTGGGCTGCATCGGGGTGGTGTGGTACTTTAGAAAGTCCGAGAACATGGAAGCCGCCTACGGCCTGGCCATTACGCTCACCATGCTCATGACCACGATTCTGCTCACGGTGTGGCTGCGCACCAAGCGCGTGGCCGGGCCGCTGATTATCGGCTTTGCCGTGCTCTACGCCATCATCGAGGGCTCTTTCCTGCTGGCCAACCTGATTAAGTTTCCGCACGGCGGCTGGGTGTCGCTGGCCATCGGCGGCACGCTCATGGCCGTGATGTACGTCTGGCTCAAGGCTTTCTACATCAAGCGCCGCCTGACCGAGTACGTAAAGTTTGAACCCTACGTCGAGCCGCTCAAGCAGCTCAGCAGCGACGAGTCCATCTCGAAGTATTCCACCCACCTCGTGTTCCTGACGGGCGCGGAGCGGCAGTCGGAAATCGAGAGCAAAATCATTTATTCCATCTTCCAGAAGCGCCCCAAGCGGGCCGACATCTACTGGTTTGTGCACGTCGACACCACCGACGAGCCCTACACCATGGAGTACAAAGTGACCGAAGTGGCCAAGGACGACGTGTTCCGCATCACCTTCCGCCTGGGCTTCCGGGTGCAGCAGCGCATCAACCTCTACTTCCGCAAGGTGGTCGAGGACCTCGTGCGCAACAAGGAAGTGGACATCACCTCGCGCTACGAAAGCCTGAACAAGCAGCACGTAACCGGCGACTTCCGCTTCGTGGTGCTGGAAAAATTCCTGTCGGTGGAAAACGACTTCCCGACCCGCGAAAAGCTGGTCATGCAGGCCTACTTCTACATCCGGCAGTTCATCGCCTCCGAAGACCAGTACTTCGGCCTCGACACCTCGTCGGTGAAAGTCGAGAAGGTGCCGCTGGTCATTGCCCCGCCCCGCGAGGTGGCCCTGACCCGCGTCAGGTAGCGCCCGAGCAAGGTCCACAAAAAAGCCCGGCCAATGGCCGGGCTTTTTTTGTAAGCTGAAAGCCTGGTTGCGGCCTGCCAGCAGGGGGTTACTTGTTCGCGGCCAGCCACTTGTTCAGCACGGCCTGCTGGGCGGGGCTGGGCGTGCCGGGCAGGGGCTGAATGCGGTAGCTGAGCGGGGCCGCGCCCAGGGTCAGGCTCAGCTCGCGGGGCAGGCCGTCGCGGCGCACCTGCACCTTCACGGCCGTGCCGGCGGGGCGGCCAGCCAGGGCTTTGGCGAGGTCGTCGTTGCTGGTCACTTTGTTGCCGTCGAGGGCCAGGATTTCGTCGTTCACGTTCAGGCCACCGGTGTAGCCGGCGCCGTCGCGGATGGTGCGGGTCACGAACAGGCGGCCGTTGCCGCCGCCCGTGCCGATGCCCAGCGAGCCTTCGGCGCTGGCCGGGGTGCTGGTCAAGGTCAGGCCGGCGTAGCCGAGGGCCGCCTTGTAGTCGAGCGGCTGCACGTCGTAGACGCGGGTTTTGAAGAAGGCGCCGAAGTTCTGGCCGGCCACTTCAGCCACGGCGTCCTGAAATTCCTGGTCGGTGAAGCCGCGCTTGAGGCCCTTGTAGTATTTGTCATACAGCACCCGGAACACGTTATCGAGGCTTTTAGCGCCCTTGGTGGCGTTGATTATCATCAAATCCAGCACCGCGCCGATGACCTCGCCCTTGCTGTAGTAGCTGATGGTGGTGTTGTAGGAGTTCTCGTTGGGCCGGTACTCCTTAATCCAGGCGTCGAAGCTGGCTTCGGAGGCGGCCTGCACCCGCGAGCCGGGCTGGTTTTCGACGCTGCCGATGGTCGAAGCCAGCCCATCGAGGTACTGCTCGCGGGTCAGGAAGCCGGCGCGCTGCACAATCAGGTCGCCGACGTAGGAGGTGAAGCCCTCGCTCACCCACAGCATGCGGGTGTAGTTTTCACGATCATAATCAAACGGCCCCAGGGCCACGGGCCGGATGCGCTTCACGTTCCAGAGGTGGAAGTACTCGTGCGCCACGAGGCCCAGGAAGTTGCGCATCCCGACCTCCGAGGTGTAGGCCGTGCGGGTGGCGCCGAGCGTGGTCGAGTACAGGTGCTCGAGGCCACCGCCGCCGCGCTCGGTGTTGTGCACGATGAACACGTAGGGCCGGTCGAGCGGGTTCTGGCCGACCACCTGCTGGGCCGCCTCGCAGATGCGCTTCATGTTGGCTACCAGCTGGTTGTCGTCGGCGGTGTAGGTGCCGTACATGGCCACCACGTGGGGCGTGCCGTTGACAGTGAAGTTGAGAATCTTCTGGTTGCCGATTTCAATGGGCGAATCAGCCAGCTCGTCGTAGCTGGCCGCCTGAAACACGAATTTGCCGGTGCCCGCGCCCGCGGCCGGGCGCAGGGCGGTGCTCACCTGACTCCAGCCGGCGGCCGGCTGCACCGTGAGGGTGCTGGCCAGGGCTTTATTTTCGGCCGGGTACATGAAGATGCTGCTGCCGCTCACGAAGCCGTGGTCGGCGTCGAGAAAGCTCGTGCGCACGCTCAGCTCAAAAGCGTACACTTTGTATTTGATGTTGAAATCCGGCACTTTGGGGTGCTTGATGCGCCAGGTGTTCTTGTTGATTTTCTCTACCGCCAGCGGCTGGCCGGCGGCCGTAGTGGCCCGGAAGTCTTCGACGTGGCGGGCAAACTCGCGCACCAGGTAGGAGCCCGGCGCCCAGACCGGCATCTTCACGTCGGTGTAGTCGGCCGCGAAGCCGCCGAGCTTCATGCCGACTTCAAAATAATGGGTTTGGGGCGCCGGCATGGCCAGCGAGTAGCTCAGGCTGGGCGCGGCGGCCCGGGCGGCAGTCAGGCCCAGCAGCCAAAGCAAGGCCAGCAGGGGCAGCGGACGAAACCAGGCCACGGCCCCGCGGCGCGGCGGATGCGGAAACAGAGTAGGCAAAACGGTAGGGGGAATGGAGTGGAAAAAAGTACTCCCGCAAGGTAAGGCCCGGCGGCGGTAACTTGCAGCCGGCCGGGCCCTGGCCGCGTCGGCGCCGGGCGTTGGGCGGAGCCGGCGGGCTCTATCTGACTTTTTTCCACGCTTTCTACTTCATGCGCTACATCTGGCTGACTTTCCTGGGTTTGGCGCTGCTGATTGGCCTGCTGGGCTGGTGGCAGCGGGGGGGCCAGCCGGCGGCATCGGCAGCCCTGATGCCCACGCCGGCCAGCACCGTGGGCCTGAGCTCCCCCCCTGCTGGTGCCGCCCACGCGACGAGCGAAGCCGCTCTCCCGGCGGCGCCCGGGCCCGTGGCCGACAGCCTGGTGCAGTTTGCCCTGCGCCAGATTGGCTCGCCCTACCGCTGGGCCGGCACCACGCCCGAAGGTTTCGACTGCTCGGGCTTTCTGATGTATGCCTACGCCCACGTGGGCGTGCCCGTACCGCACTCCACGGCCCTGCTCATCGATGTGGGCCAGCCCGTGGCCCGGGCCGCAGCCCGGCCCGGCGACCTGGTGGTGGGCTTAGCCTCCTTTGGGCAGGCGACGTATGAAACCGAATACAACGGCGGCATGGGCAGCAACGGCC
>CAXUEM010000280.1:0-1848 GCA_964249885.1 uncultured Hymenobacter sp.
CTCCCCGTAGCCGCGCATAATCACCGTGTCGTCATCAAGCAGAAACTTGCGCTCTGAGCCGTCGGGCAATTGCAAAGGGCGGGTGCCGCGCCAGGCCAGCTCCAGCATCGAGCCCAGCGAGTCGGGCGTAGGGCCGGAAATGGTGCCCGAGGCGTAGAGGTCGCCTACTTCGAGGTTGCAGCCGTTGGAGGCGTGGTGGGTGAGCTGCTGGGCCATGCTCCAGTACATGTAGCTGAAGTTGGTTTGGCTGAGGACAACCTCCTCGGTGGCGCCGGCGGGCAGCAGGGCCACTTCCAGGTGCAAGTCGAAGTTGTGGTTGCCGGCCACTTGCAGGTAAGGCAGGGGCTGCGGCTCCTGCACCGGGCCGGGCACCCGGAAGGGTTCCAGCGCGTCCATCGTCACGACCCAGGGCGACACGCTGCTGCCGAAGTTTTTGCCCAGGAATGGCCCCAGCGGCACGTATTCCCAGCTTTGCAAGTCGCGGGCGCTCCAGTCGTTGAACAAGACGAGGCCAAAAATGTGGTCTTCAGCCTCGGCAATGGGCACGGTGCTGCCCAGCTCGGTGGCTTTACCCACCACAAAGCCTACTTCCAGCTCAAAATCGAGCTGCTGCGAGGGGCCGAAGGTGGGTGCCTCGGCCTCGGGCGCCTTGCGCTGGCCCTGGGGCCGGCGGATGGAGGTGCCGCTGACCACGATGCTGCTGGTGCGGCCGTGGTAGCCAATCGGGATGTAGCGCCAGTTGGGCAGCAGGGCATTGGCCGGGTCGCGGAACATGGAGCCCACGTTGGTGGCGTGCTCGATGCTGGAGTAGAAGTCGGTGTAGTTCTGCGGCTTGATGGGGCGCAGCAGCTGCACCTCGCGCTGGCGGCGCAGGCAGGCGCGCACGGCCTCGGCGTGGTCGCGCAGCTCGCCGTTGTCGTGGGCCAGCAGGGTGGTCAGGCGCTGGCGCAGGGCCCGCCACACCGGGCGACCCAGCGCAATAAAGCGGTTGAGGCTGCGGCGCCGGAACCAGCTCGGCCACGCCGTCGAAATACCCCTGCTGGCGCACGGCGTACAAATCCAGCACGTAGTCGCCGATGGCCACGCCCAGGCGCGGGCCGGTGGCGGGCTCGTTGGCGGTGGCTTCGCGCTCAAATACCCCGAAGGGCAGGTTTTCGAGTGGGAACGGGTGGCCCGGAGCAATGTCAATCCAGGAGCGCAGGGTGGGAGCGGAGGGCATAAGAAAGCGAAGGCAATTGGAGGCCAGCCAGCCGGGCCGGCGTTGGGAGGCGGGCAAAGATAGGCGGCCCCGCCAGCCTCATCCCGCCGCCGCTGCGGGCCGTAAAATAGCTGACCGAATTTGCTTACTATTGCGCCTCATCCCGCTTACTTTTCCGCCGGCGTTATGATTCACCCTGACACGGAGCTGCGGTTTATCAGTCCCGAAATCGGGTTTGGCGTGGTGGCCACGCGCCTGATTCCCAAAGGCAGCATTACGTGGGTGTTCGACCCGCTCGACCAGACATTTTCGCCGGCCCAGATTCGGGCCATGGCCCCGCTGCAAAAGCGCTTTCTGGAAAAATACACCTACCGCGACCACCTCGGCGACTACATTCTCTGCGGCGACCACGCCCGCTTCGTGAATCACAGCTTCCGCTCATCTTGCCTTAGCACGGCCTATAACTGCGAGCTGGCCGTGCGCGACATCTTGCCCGGCGAGGAGCTGACCGACGACTACGGCTACCTGAACGTGGACGCGCCCTTCGACTGCCTGCCCGAGCCTGGCAGCCGGCGCACCCAGGTGCTGCCCGACGATTTGCTGCACTTCCACGCCGACTGGGACGCCCAGCTGCGCGAGGCCTTCCGGCG
>CAXUEM010000280.1:1858-4666 GCA_964249885.1 uncultured Hymenobacter sp.
GGCGCGTGTCGGCCCTGCCCCAGCCCCTGCTGCCCCTGCTTGAGCCCACCTGTCGCGCCCAGGTTATGGCCGTGGCCGGCGGCTGGGAAGCCATGCAGTCGATTCGGAGCTGCTACTACGAGGGGCCGAGGGAAGACGTGTGGAGCTAGGGGGAGAGCCTAAAAAGCCTGTCATGCTTTACTGCGTTCAGCATGACGGGCTTTTTTTAATTCAGAAAAGGTCTACCGGGCCTCCACTGCCCGAATCTCGGGCACGGCTTTGCGCACGGTGTCTTCGAGGCCGGCGCGGGTCATCGGCGACATAGGGCAGGCCCCGCAGGCGCCTTCCCACTCCAATTTCAGCACGCCGTCGGCGGTGATATCGGCGATGCGTACGTTGCCGCCATCGGTGGCCAGGTAGGGCCGCAACGTATCGAGGGCGGCTTCGATGCGGGCCAGCAGGGGATGCGCTTCGAGCGTAGCTACTTCGGTGGGGGCGGACATGGACATAAGCAAATTTACAAAAAATCGGGGAGCAGTGCCTTAACGCTGCATTTCCACCACGTTGGTTTTCGGCGCCACGTTGTTGCGGATGCTGACTTGCCGGGCCAGGGCTTCGGCCAGGTCGGCGAATACTTTGGCCTCGGCCGTGTTGGCCTGCAGCACCATGGGGCGGCCGCCGTCGCCGGTTTCGCGGATGCTTTGCACCAGCGGAATATGACCCAGCAGGGGCACTTCGTGCTTGTCGGCCAGGGCCTTGCCGCCGCCTTCGCCGAATATAAAGTACTTGCTCTCGGGCAGCTCGGCGGGCGTAAACCAGGCCATGTTCTCAATCACGCCCAGCACGGGCACG
Organism: uncultured Hymenobacter sp.; assembly: GCA_964249885.1. GTDB lineage: Bacteria > Bacteroidota > Bacteroidia > Cytophagales > Hymenobacteraceae > Hymenobacter. Next base: position 2,690 of record CAXUEM010000280.1, read on the forward strand.
TTGATTTGCGGCTGCCGGAACATCTGCAAGCCCTTCTGCGCATCGGCCAGGGCCACTTTCTGGGGCGTGGTGACGATGACGGCGCCCGTGACGGGCACGGTTTGCACCAGGGTGAGGTGAATGTCGGAGGTGCCGGGCGGCAAATCGAGCAGCAGGTAATCCAGCTCGCCCCAGTCGACTTCGGTGATGAACTGCTTGAGCGCCGACGAGGCCATGGGCCCGCGCCACACGATGGCCGACTCGGCCGGGGCCAGGAAGCCAATGCTCATGATTTTTACCCCAAACTGAATCACGGGCTGAATCAGGTTCTTGCCGTTCGGCCCCTGAAACACGTGGGGCCGCTCGTCCTCGACGCCGAACATGGTGGGCATGCTCGGGCCGGAAATATCGGCGTCAATCAGGCCCACGCGGGCGCCGGTGGCGGCCAGGGCCACCGCCAGGTTGGCCGTGACGGTGCTCTTGCCCACGCCGCCCTTGCCCGAGGCAATGGCGATGATGTTCTTGACGCCGGGCAGCAGGTCGTTGTTCTGGCGCATGGTGGTCACGCGCGAGGTCATGGTAATCACCACGTTAGCGTCCTGGTGCACCATGGTGTGCACGGCCCGCTCGCAGGCGTCGTGGATGAGCTGCTTGAGCGGGCAGGCGGGCGTGGTGAGCACCACGGTGAAGGAGACGGTCAGGCCGTCAATCTTCACATCCTCAATCATTTTCAGGGTTACCAGGTCCTGGCCCAGGTCGGGCTCTTCCACAAAGCTCAGGGCGTGCAGAACGGCTTCTTCGGTTAGCGGCGTAGTCATCATAAGGCGGGCGGCGCGCCGGAACGGGCGCGCCGCAAAGATAACCGCCAGCGGGGCGGGCGGGTTCGGCCGTTGGTGATAGAAGGCCAGCAGGAGGGCGAAACGCCACCTATTGCGGTTCGACCCCCTGCTGGCTGTAGTTTAGGGGCGGGAAAGCTTCAACTTATGCCTGCTCTAATTTTCTAGTTATGCGCCTCGCCTCGTTCTGCCGGCTGCTGCCCGGCCTGCTGCCTGCTTTTGCTGCCTCTGCGCAAACCAAACTAGTTGCTCCGGTCCCTGCCGCGCTGGGCCCGCTGACGGTGGACAAGATTATGCGCGAGCCGGCGCAGTGGCTGGGCAACTCGCCGGCCAATGTGTACTGGAGCGAGGACGGCCGCCGCATCTACTTCAGCTGGAACCCGGAAAAGGCGCGGCGCGACTCGCTTTACTTCGCCACCCCCGACGGCAAAATGCTGCGCAAGCTGAGCTTGCGCGAGCAGCAGGCCCTGCCCGCCGCCACCGGCCGGTATGACCTGGCCCGCCGCCGCAAGGTGTACGAGAAAGACGGCGACATCTTTCTGCTCGACCTCAAAACCCAGCAAGCCCGGCGCGTAACCAACACCGCCGAGCGCGAAAGCAGCCCGGCCTTTGCCCTGCTGGGCCAGCTGGTGAGCTATACCCGCGCCGGCAACCTCTACACCTGGAGCCCGGCCAGCGGCGAAACGGTCCAGCGCACCGACTTCCGCCGCGGCAACCGCCCGCCCAGCACCGAGCCCAGCGACCGGGCCGAAAAAACGCTGCGCGCCCAGCAACTGGCCTTGTTCGAGGTGATTCGGCAGCGGCGGCAGGACCAGCAGGCCCAGGCCCAGCGCCAGAAAGCCCTAGCCCGGCTGCGCCCCAAGGCCATCTGGCTCGGCACCCAGACTGTGGACAACCTGCAGCTCAGCCCCGACGGCCGCCACGTGACTTATCAGCTCATCCAGGAAGCCAGCGGCGCCAAAACCGCCCTCGTGCCCAACTTCGTCACCGCCTCGGGCTTCCCGAGGACATCAGCACCCGCACCAAAGTCGGCGCCGCCCAGCCGGCCATTCAGCTCGGTATTTACGACGTGGGGCGCGACACTACGTTCGTGCTGGGCTACCAGGAGCTGAAAGGCCTGGACGAGCTGCCCGCCTACCGCAAAGACTACCAGCTGCAAGCC
>CAXUEM010000281.1:0-4656 GCA_964249885.1 uncultured Hymenobacter sp.
CCTTCAGCTCGTTAATAGTGTACATACGGTGGGATAGGGGAAGCCAGACACGGGCCCGGGCCCGGCCGGCGCGCGGGCCGGCGAGTGGCAGCTGCCGCGAAGGCGCTGCGGCCAGAACGAGGCAAAGTGGCGGCCGGCTGCCAGGGGGCAACGCTCAGCACGCAGCAGACAGGAGCAGTAAGGTGGAGTGGCAGCGGCGCGTGGCCCCGCGGGAAGGCGAAAATCGGACCCTGAAACGAGCCAAGCGGGCCCGCGGGTCCGGCCGCGCGGGCCGGCTTGCTTCTGCAATGATAGGGCTTTACGAACAAACGGCCAAATTGGGTACCCGCCGGGAACCCGCCTCTCGTCAGCCGGCCCGGCCGCTTACTTTTGCCCCCGACTACCCTTCTGCCGCCGACTTCCCCGCCATGCTTCAAATTGCCGTTCTCCGCGACCAGCCCGACCGAGTGCTGGCCGGCCTCGCCAAAAAACACTACGCCACGGCCCAGGCCGACGTGCAGGCCATTCTCGACCTCGACCAGCGCCGCCGCCAGCTCCAGACCCGCCACGACGAGGCCAAGGCCCAGGGCAACAAGCTCAACGCCCTCATCGGCCCGCTCATGAAAAAGAAGCAGGCCGCCGTGACGGAGCTGCCCATTCAGGACGAAAACGCGCTGGAGAAGTGGCAGGCCGATGCCGCCGCCCTCAAGCAGACCGTGGCCGAAGCCGCCGCTCAGCTGGCCGAGAGCGTGCCCGAAGGCCGCCGTGCCGAAGACAACGAGGTGGTGCGCGAAATAGGCGCCCGGCCCGCGCTGCCCGCCGGCGCCCAGCCGCACTGGGAGTTGATTAAAAGGTACGACATCATCGACTTCGAGCTGGGCAACAAAATCACCGGGGCGGGCTTTCCGGTGTACAAGGGCCAGGGCGCGCGGCTGCAGCGCGGGCTCATCAACTTTTTCCTGGACGAGGCGCGCGCGGCCGGCTACACCGAGATGCAGCCGCCCATTCTGGTCAATCAGGCCAGCGCCTACGGCACCGGCCAGCTGCCCGACAAGGACGGCCAGATGTACCACGACGCCAAGGACGACCTCTACCTGATTCCGACCGCCGAGGTGCCGCTGACCAACCTCTACCGCGACGAGATTATCCCGGTAGACAAGCTGCCCGTGCGCCTGGCCGGCTACACGCCCTGCTTCCGCCGCGAGGCCGGCTCCTGGGGCGCCGACGTGCGCGGGCTCAACCGCCTGCACCAGTTCGACAAAATCGAAATCGTGCAGATAACCCAGCCCGAAAACAGCTACGCCGCCCTCGAAACCATGCTCGCGCACGTCGAGGCCCTGCTGGCCAAGCTGCAGCTGCCCTACCGCGTGCTGCGCCTCTGCGGCGGCGACATGAGCTTCGCCTCGGCCCTGACCTACGACCTGGAGGTGTGGAGCGCCGCCCAGGGCCGCTGGCTCGAAGTCAGCTCGGTGTCGAACTTTGAAACCTTCCAGGCCAACCGCCTCAAGTGCCGCTACAAGGTCGAGGGCGGCAAAACCCAGCTCCTGCACACGCTCAACGGCTCGGCCCTGGCCCTGCCCCGCATCGTGGCGGCCCTGCTGGAAAACAACCAGACCGCCGAAGGAATCCGGCTGCCCGAGGTGCTGCACTCTTACTGCGGCTTCGGGCAGATTGGCTAAGGCCACCCGCCCGGCCCCAAAAAAAACGCGGCCGCGCGATTGTGGGGGGGGGGGTTTTTTTGGGGGCCGGGGCGGGTCAGGCCGAAAATTAGGATTTCGGCGTGTAGGGAAATTTCTTGGAGGCGTTGCGCATGAGTGCGTTGACGATGTTCTCGGGGGAGCTGCCCACCGAGCCCGCCGCCACGAAATCATATTTCCAGAGCAGCTTGCCCGCCTCGGCCTCGTTGATGTTCACGGTGATGTCGGCTTGGTTGGTGGCGCCCCAGGCGCCTACCAGCAGGCCCACGGCCACGGCCGCGCCGTCGCTCATGGGTTTGGTGGTGCGCACGCTGGTGGTGAGCACCGCATCGACGCCCAGGATTTTGGCCAGTTCCTGCGGGGTGTGGGTGCGCAGCTCCTGGAATGAAATCTTGCTCTCGCGCAGGCGGGCCGTGGTCTGGCGCACATCCTGAAACTGCACCGTGTAGGCGCGCTGCTGGTTGCGGCGCAGCAGCCAGGCGTATATTCTTTCCTGGTAGTCAAGCGCGGTGCGGTCTACCATGTCGCGCATCTGCTCGGCGCTGGTGTTTTTGGCCTGGTTAGGGCGCAGCTGCATGGTAACGTCGGCCGGCAGGATGGCCACCGTCTTGTGCTTGGGAGCGTAGGCGTGGAAATCCTGCGCCAGGTAGATAGAAGGCCCGCAGGCCGTGAGCAGCAGGCAGACCAGCGCCAGCACCGTGGCTCCGTAGGTAGAAATGCGCATAAGAGCAGAAAAAGTAGGTGAGAATGAAAGAAAATAAAATAGGCCTGACCAGCCGCTACCGCAAAGCTAATCGGCATTTTGATATAGCTAGCGTCCGTCCCGCGCGGGCGGCAGGCCCAGGTCCAGCGGCTGGTCGCGCATGCATTTAAAATGTCCCTGCGGGCACTCGGCAAAGCCGATTTTCGAGCACGGCCGGCAGGGCAGGCCCGGCACTTCCAGTACCCGGAACTCGGTTTGGTAAGGGTACATGCCGAACTCGGGCACGGTGTTGCCCCAGACGCTGAAAATTTCCTTCTTGAACGCCGCCGCAATGTGCATCAGCCCCGTGTCGTGGCTGACGACCAGCTGCGCCTGCCGCAGCAGCGAGGCCGACTGGTGCAGCGAGAAGCGCCCGCAGCCGTTGAAAATCAGCGGCGGCGCAGATAGTTGGCTGGGAGCCTTGGCGGGGAAACGGTACGGGCTGTCCGGAATACTACCCCCTGCTGGGACAGCCAAGGCAGCCTGTTTTTCAAACGCCAGCTCGATGATGTGGCCCACGCTCTCGTCCTCGGGCCCGCCGAGCAGCACGATGGGGCGGCGCAGACGCTGGCACAGCTCAATGAGCTTTTCGACCGGCAGGCGCTTGGTGGCGTGCTGCGCCCCGATGGCCACGGCCACGTAGCCCCCCTGCTGGAAGCCGGCGGGCAGCTCGCGCAGGTTCACTTCCTGGTCTGCGGGGATGAAGTAGTCGAGCCCGCGGCCGTCGTTCTGCACGCCCAGCAGGGCGGCGGTGGCCAGGTAGCGGTCCACGATGTGCTGGCGCGGCAGCAGGTTGATTTTAAAGTGCACCAGGAGCCATTTCTGCCAGTTCAGCTTCTCAAACGACGAGGCCGGCACGCCTAGCTGCAGCTTAATCAGGGCCGTGCGCAGGTTGTGGTGCAGGTCGATGACGTAGTCGAACCGCTCGGCTTTCAACTCTTTCACCAACTCTTTCAGGGAGCCGGTCAGGTAGTGGCCTTTCGTGATGTAAGGGTTGGGCTCGACCAGGCCGCGGTAGGCGGGCTTGGTGGCGAAGTGCACCCGCGCGTTCGGCACCTGCCGGGCCAGGGCCCGCACCACGGGCGAAGTCAGCACAATGTCGCCGATAGAAGAAAAGCGGAGAACGAGGATTTTCATTTTGTCAGCTGCAAGGTCCCACTTGCAACTCAGGGCGCTTACTCAAACAACGACTTCTTAAACACCTCCGGCGCCTTGATGCCGGCCTTGCGCTGCTCGAAATAGGCGGCGGCGTCAGCCACCGGCTTGGCATTAAACGTCATGGCCTTGGTCAGCAGGCCTTTGCGGCCCATGAGCACACCGTAGCGCATGTCGGCGTAGCCGTCGGTGTGGTGGGCGTCGGGGTTGATGCTGAGCTGCACGCCCTGGTCGAGGGCGTAGCGCACCCAGCGCCAGTCCAGGTCGAGGCGCCAGGGGTTGGAGTTGATTTCGATGATAACCTGGTGCTGGGCGCAGGCATCAATCACGGCCTTGTAGTCGATGGGGTAGCCCTGCCGGCGCAGCAGCAGGCGGCCCGTGGGGTGGCCCAGCATGGTGCAGTAGGGGTTGCGAATGGCGCGCAAGAGCCGCTCGGTGGCGCGCTGCTCGTCCATTTTCAAGTTGGAGTGCACCGAGGCCACCACAAAATCGAACGAGGCCAGCACGGCGGGCTCGTAGTCCAGGGAGCCGTCGCCGAGGATGTCGCTCTCGATGCCCTTGAAGATGCGAAACGGCGCCAGCTCCTGGTTGAGCTTATCAATTTCCTGGTGCTGCTGGCGCACCCGCTCGGCGTTCAGGCCATTGGCGTAGTGCGCCGCCTGCGAGTGGTCGCAGATGCCGAGGTATTCGTAGCCCTGGTCGCGCAAAAAAGTGGCCATCTCGCGCAGGGAGTGGCTGCCGTCGGAGTAGGTGCTGTGGTTGTGCAAGGAGCCGCGCAGGTCGGCGTTTTCCAGCAGGGGGGGCAGCTGGTGGGCGGCGGCCAAAGCTATTTCGCCCAGGCCCTCGCGCAGCTCGGGCGCCACGTACTGCAGGCCGGCCTTTTCATAGATGGCCTCCTCGCTGAAAAATTGTTCTTTGCCCAGCCACTGCCGCAGCGTGACGGGCTGGCCGGGGGGCCGCGGCTGGCCCTCGGCCGGGCCAGGCAGCACCGCGCTCAGGTGCGCCTCGGCGCCGGTAAGCAGAAAAAACTGATTCGGGTAGGCTTCGGGCTTCACCAAAATCACCTCGACCTGCACGCCCGAC
>CAXUEM010000282.1:0-4266 GCA_964249885.1 uncultured Hymenobacter sp.
GAGTGACACCCGGCCAGCAGGGCCGTCAGCAGCGCCAGCAGCGCGCGGCCCCGAAAAGGAGTAAGCATTTCTGAAAAGCAAGCGTGAGCCGTAAAGCTACGTTTCGTCGGCGCAGCCCGCGTGCCCGGGCCGCGGCTGGCTCGGCGGCAGGGGCCGCGGCCGGACCGGCTTAAACTTGAAAATTACCGTACTTTTCCGCGCCTTCCCTCCTGCTGGCTTCCTCCCTTAACGCCCCATTCCGAACCCCGCTCTATGGTCTTCACGCCCAGCCCTATGCTGCTCAAGCTGCTTTACACCCGCGGCTCTTTGCACAACACGCCCACCGGCGTGGCCTTCAGCCTCAAAAACCGCCTCGACACGGTGCGCCTCACGGGCCTGCGCGGGGTGCGCGTGGGCGAGCACCACCTCGAACCCGAGCAGGTGCGGCTGGACCTGGGCGACGGCCAGCCCCGCCCGGTGGCCGAGCTGCTGGGCGGCGAGGGCGTGGAGTTTCCGGTGGGCCACAGCCTCACGTTTCACCTGGCCACGGCCCCGCTGCCCGAGGGCATGCACGCCGTGCAGGTGCAGTTTGCGGCCGAGCCCTTCGGCGAGCTCAGCATCGAGGTCGAAGATGCCATTGTGGGCGCGGCCGGCGGCGGGGCCCGGCCCCGCATTCCGCGCGACGCCCAGGACGACTACTCCGACGCGGCCATTGCCGCCCGGCAGCGCTTCGCCGAGGAGTTTTCAAGCCAGGAATTCAAGCACCTCAAGCACTACTCCTTCGACGCCCACGACCTGCAGGGCAACTGCGAGCATTTCGTGGGCGTGGCCCAGATTCCGGTGGGCCTGGCCGGGCCGCTGACCGTGAACGGCGAGCACGCCCAGGGCGACTTCCTGATTCCGATGGCCACCACCGAGGGCACGCTGGTGGCGAGCTACAACCGCGGCATGCAGGTGCTGAACCTGTGCGGCGGCGTCAAGTGCACGGTGGTGGGCGACGCCATGCAGCGGGCGCCGGTGTTCGTGTTCGAGGACGCGCGCGGCGCCCGCGACTTCGGCCGCTGGGTCGAAGAAACCATGGACCAGATTCGGCCCGAGGCCGAGAGCACCTCGCGCGTGGCCAAGCTGCAGTACATCGACACCTACCTGAGCAACAAATTCGCTTACCTGCGCTTCAATTTCAGCACCGGCGACGCCGCCGGCCAGAACATGGTGGGCCGCGCCACCTTCGCCGCCTGCTCCTGGATTCTGGAAAACTACAAGGGCGCGCCCATCAAGCATTTTTACCTCGAAAGCAACTTCGCCACCGACAAAAAAGCCTCCCAAATTAACGTCATGCGCACCCGCGGCAAGCGCGTGGTGGCCGAGTGCGTGGTGAAGCGCGACATTCTCATGCAGCGCATGCGCGTCACGCCCGAGCAGCTGGCCTACCACGGGCAGGTGAGCAACGTGGGCGCGTTCATCTCGGGCGCCAACAACAACGGCGCCCACTCGGCCAATGGCATCACGGCCCTGTTCATTGCCACCGGGCAGGACGTGGCCAACGTGTCGGAGTCCTCGGCCGGCGTACTGTACTCCGAGGTCACGCCCGAGGGCGATTTGTACCTGAGCATCACCATTCCCTCGCTTATCGTGGCCACCCACGGCGGCGGCACCGGCCTGGCCACCCAAAACGAGAGCCTGCGCATGCTGGGCTGCGTGGGCCGCGGCACGGTGCGCAAGTTTGCCGAAATCGTGGCCGGCGTGGTGCTGGCCGGCGAGCTGAGCCTGGGCGCGGCCATCAGCTCCTCGGATTGGGTGAGCAGCCACGAGCAGTACGGGCGCAACCGCTAGGGACTGGGGCCAGGCGCGCCCCCCCTGCTGGCTGCCCGGTACTGCCCGGGCGGGAATTTAACACCGGTCTGCGGGCCGGCTGTCAAATAGGAGAATGCCGGTCAGGTGGCGCAGACGGCCCGGGCCGGTGACTGGGCTCAGGGCGGTGGTAAAACGGTTTAGCTCAGGCGTTAGCCGAGAAAGGCACGATGCTTGCCTGGCCGCCCCGATGACGTATATTTGTCTTATTCTGCCATTGCGAAAATTATTTAGATGAAACATATTCTACCCTTCGTTCTCTTGCTTGGGCTGGGCGGGCTGCCGGCCGCCGCGCTGGCCCAGGGCCAGAACTCGAAAGAGGCCGCCGATGCCCAGAAGCTGTTTTACCAGGCCAATGCCAACCCCGAGCTGCGCGCCACGCTGGCCGCCCACGCCACCGGCTTTCTCGGCGACGCTTCGTTTCAGCCCGGCGCCCTGCGCACCTTCGACGGCCGCCGCCGGCCGCTGCCGGGCCTGCGCTACCACCCCAGCCAGCACGTGCTGCAGGCTCAGGATTCGATGGACACCGAGAAAACCCAGCTCTGGCCCATCGGCAGCCTGCGCGGCTTCGACATCGGCGACGAGGAAGAAAAGCCGCGCCGCTTCCGCCCGCGCCTCGTGCGCGAGGGCAGCCTGGGCGCCCGCCGCGAGTTTGTGGAAGTGCTGACTACCCTGGAAGGCGGCCCGCTCTTGCTGGCCTGGGTGTACACGGCGCCCCCCGCCGATGCCGGCAGCAGCACGCCGCTGCCGGTGCTGGTGGCCGGCCCTGGTTTCGGCGCCACCACCGACCCGCTGCGCCCGCTGGAGCTGAGCCAGGCCGCCGTGCTCAAGCTCTTCGGCGGCCGCGCCGAGGAAATCCGCGCCTACGCCAGCACCGAAAAGCTCAGCTTCGAGCAGGCCGCCGACGTGGCGCGCATGGTCGACCACTTCAACCGAGTGGCCGTGATGATACTCAAGTAGCTTCGCCGGCCTGCCTACCCCCTGCTGGCTGGTTTCAGCCGGCTGGCCAAGTCGCAAAAAGCCCCCGCAACCAGCGTTGCGGGGGCTTTTTGCTTATTTAGGAAATGCTGCGCGCTACTTGAGCCGGGCCCGGACGGAGAAGCGCGAGTCGGCGCGAATGTCGATGTTCTGCGTGGGCCGGCTGTTGATTTCGGCGTTGGTGAGGATGGTGTAGGTGTCGCCGCGCAGGTACTGGTCGAGCTTGTTGCCGCCCGGCACCAGCGAGATGGTGCTCACGCCCGCCGGCACCGAGGCCAGCGAGGCCAGCAGCACTTTGTCGGACCCGCTGGCATCGGTGCTGATGTAGAGCTCGATGCGGCGCAGGAAGTTGAAGTTCTGGCCCGCGGGGCCGGTGATGGTAAGCGTCATTTCCTCCAGGTTGACGTTTTCCACCAGGTCAGTGGTCGTGCCCTTGCTGGCGTAGGCGGTCCTGGCCGTGGAGGGCACCGTGCGCGAGGGCAGCGGGACGAGCACGCCCGGCGGCACCGGCAGCCCCGATGGCACCGTGAAGCTCTGCGAATCCGTAATCTGGAAATTTATCAGCTCGCGCGCTTTTTTGCAGCCCGGTGCGGCCAGCAGGGCCAACGCGGACAGTACCAGCAGAATTTTATTCATACTAAAAAGAGAAAAAGGATAAGGAAAATGACGCCGGGCGCCGGCGCGGCACCTACGCAAAAACCGGGCGAGCTGATTGCCGAAGCCGCGGGCCGGCCTAGTCCATCATGTCGGCCGAGCGCGGCGGGTCGGGCACGAAGCCGGGGTTCCAGCTCATGGGGTAGCGGGCGTCGACGTAGGGCAGGGCGGCCTCGGTGAGGTAGAGCGGGCGGAACGTGTCGACCATCACGGCCAGCTCGTGGGTTTCCTTTTTGCCCAGGCTGGCCTCGACGGTGCCCGGGTGCGGGCCGTGCGGGATGCCGCTGGGGTGCCAGGTGAAGGAAGCCAAATCAACGCCCTTGCGCGACATGAAATTGCCGGCCACGTAGTACAGCACCTCGTCGGAGTCGACGTTGGAGTGGTTGTAGGGCGCCGGAATGCTGAGCGGGTGGTAGTCAAAGAGCCGCGGCACGAACGAGCAAATCACGTAGTTGTGGCCCTCGAACTGCTGGTGCACCGGCGGCGGCTGGTGCAGCCGCCCGGTGATGGGCTCGAAGTCGTGAATGCTCAGCGCGTAGGGATAAAAGCAGCCATCCCAGCCCACCACGTCGAAGGGCGAGTGCGCGTACGTGAGCTGGTGCAGGTAGCCTTCCTTCTTGACTTGCAGCAGGTAGTCGCCCTCGTCCGTCTCGTCCAGAATCAGCTCGGCCGGCGGGCGGATGTCCCGCTCGCAATACGGCGAGTGCTCCAGCAGCTGGCCGAAGTGGTTGCGGTAGCGGCGGCAGGTCTCGACCGGCGAAAACGACTCGATGATGAGCAGGCGCACGGGCCCTTCCTCGAAGT
>CAXUEM010000282.1:4276-4630 GCA_964249885.1 uncultured Hymenobacter sp.
TTTTTGTAGTAGTAGCTCATCCGCTTTTCCGTGGGGTTGCAGATGGACAGAGTCACGTCGGCGTTGCCCAGCAGGGTCTGGCGGGCCGTCAGGTAATCGCCGCCGGTGGTTTTCTGGCTTAGCGTGCGCAGGTGTTCGGGCTGCAGGGGCCGGTCCTTGAGCAGCCGGGCGCCGTAGGACTTCGGCTCGCCGACCAACTTAATCTGGGTGGGTGCGTGGCGGTGGTAGAGCAGGGACGACACGCCGTGAAAACCCAGCGTGCCCACCAGCTGCTCGGAGTAGAGCGAGCCGTCGGGCTGCCGGAACTGGGTGTGGCGCTTGCGCGGAATCTGACCCAGGCGGTGGTAGTAGGAC
>CAXUEM010000283.1:0-4286 GCA_964249885.1 uncultured Hymenobacter sp.
GCGCCTATGGTACTGCCTTCACCGGTGGGAGAGTCGGTCGCCGCCAACTTTATTGTTAACTCCAAGCTCCCCCCTGTCTGCTTTCACCAGCACGGCAGGGGGTAGTTGCGTTTTATGCTTGTTGTCCTTCCTAACATTAATTTACAACACGTAAGGCACGCGTCCTAAGTAGATTATAATTGACTATAACTACAGCATTTATTTTTCATGCAGACATCTCCTGCTCGCTATAATCGCAGTGTTGATTGGATAACGGTGCTGGTGTATGTTATGCTAGTGGGTTTGGGGTGGCTTTGCGTGTACGCCGCTTCGTATTCTCCTGATGCACCAACTGGTAAGCTACTTGACAGTAGCTTCGGCCAACTAATGGCTTACAATTGGTTTAAGCAATTGCTCTGGATGGGCACTGCGCTTGTGCTCATCGTGGTGCTGCTGTTAGTCGATTACAAAGCATATGATACGCTGGCGTACGTGCTGTACGGGGGCATGATACTGTTACTGTTGCTTACACTGCTTATTGCGCGTCCTATTGCGGGGTCCCGGTCATGGCTGGAGTTGGGGCCGGTTCGGTTGCAGCCAGCTGAGTTTGCTAAGTTCACGACGGCACTGGCAGCATCCCGGTTTATGGCAGGCATTAACCTGCGTTACCAGAATTGGCGTGACCAGTTGCTACTGGCCGGCATTACATTGTTGCCGGCTTTGCTGATTATCGCCTCTAATGAGACCGGGCAGTCGCTGGTATTCGCGGCCTTTCTGTTGGCCTACTTCCGGGAAGGAATGTCGCCGCTCATATTGCTGCTGCTGACGGCGGGGGGCGTTATTTTACTATTGGCTCTGCTGGTGCCAAAACTGTGGCTGGCGGGAGCATTTACACTGCTGCTTGTGTTAGTGCTGCTGGCTAATCAGAAGCTGTTTCGCCACTATTTGCCAGCCTCGCTGGGGGTGTGGGCGCTGACTATTGGGATGGTGTTTGGCGTAGACTTCTTCTACAATAACGTGCTGCAGCCCCACCAGCGCCAGCGCATAGAGGTGTTGATTAACCCCGGGGCCGACCCACTAGGCAAGGGCTGGAACCTGACCCAGAGTAAAATTGCCTTGGGTTCCGGAGGGTTGTGGGGCAAAGGATTTTTGCAGGGCACTCAGACCAAGTTTGACTTTGTGCCCGCGCAAAGTACTGATTTTATCTTCTGCACCGTGGGCGAAGAATTTGGCTGGGCTGGCAGCTTCGTCGTGATAGGGCTTTACCTGACCCTGCTGGGCCGGATAATCTACGTGGCAGAGCGGCAGAAGTCGGTGTTTGGCCGCACATACGGCTACTGCGTGGCCAGCGTGCTGTTCTTCCATTTCACCATCAACCTAGGTATGACGATGGGGCTGGCGCCGGTGGTAGGCATTCCGCTGCCGTTTCTTAGCTACGGTGGCTCTTCCCTGTGGTCATTTACCATTCTGCTGTTCGCGCTCCTGGGTATTGACGCCTACCGCAAGCAAGACTTGGTGCGCTAAGCAGCGCCTAGGAATGCGCCGGGTCCAGCTTGCGTTCCACCAATTTCAGCAGCTTCGCCACGTGCTCTTCCTTGCGGGTCCAATCGTAGCGCTGGGCAAGGTTGTGTGTGACGTACTCCCGGGCCTGTTCCAGGTCGGTTAGGGAATCAAGGTGCTGAATGGCGGCGTGGTACTCCATGTTTTCGCCGTTAAATAGCTCATTAATAAAACTAAAGCGCTGATTGATAGAAATAGCTTCGCGCAAGGTTTCTATCTTGGTAGCCCCGCGCTCACCCAGTACAGGCGGCTGAAACTGGGCGGCCCGCAAAGTGGCGGCTAATGCAGTGCCGGTGGGTTGGGCGGCCTTGAGCTTTTCATGCAGAGGAGGCGAGGCTGGAGCCGGCAGTTCATTCGAAGCCGTGCTGCGCGCTGGTGGCAGCGGTTCGGTGGCCGCCACAGGGGCGGGAGGCAAGGGAATGGGCTCTTGTGCTACCAGCGCCGGGGGCATGCCAGCGGTTACTGCTGGCACATCGATATCCGGCGTTAAGGCAGACGGCGGCAAGCCAGCAGGGGGTACCGCTGATACGGGGCCGGCTTCGCGGAGGTCGGCCTCGGTGATGGGCAGCAGGGGGCTGAGGGCATCCACCAGCTGGCTCAGCGGTTGATGCTCCCGGTAGTGAGCCTGTTCATAGGCCTGCAACTGCTGCCATACATCGTCAGGTAGCAGATTCTCCTGCTGCGGCAGCGTAGTCAGAAAGCGCTCCAGAAATTCCTTGTTTAAAACCACGTAGCGCAAGCTCTGCTGGAAGTCAGCCAGGATAAGCGGCTTTTGCCCGGCCAATAGCTGCTGAAAGGCCGCAGCCGGGGAGGCTGCTAACAGAATGGTGTGCGCAACAGCTTGGGCCAGCAGGGGTTCCAGAGCGGTGCGGTCCAGCTTGATGTAGCGCGAGAGAGTATTCTGAAACTCTTGTAAAGCCGCTTGCACGGCGGGCGCCTCAAAGTCAAAGTAAGGACTGCGCAGGCGGCTGGTTTCGGCCTGCCAGGCCTGAAGCAGCTGGCGCACCACCAGCAGGTTAAGTTGACGAACCGGCGTGAAGGCAAGTAAAGCGGGCCCGTCCAGGGTAGCGGCGGGCGTGGAGGCAAAATGCTGGTCGCAAAGCCGGGCGGCCAAGCGACGGCCGTACTGCTCAAATTTAGCGACGCTATATTTGTCTGGCATATAAGCTAGGCTGTAATGTGCTTTTAGAGGCCCCAAGTTAGGTATAAATGCCCCTGCTGACGATTCTGAACCTGCCCGCCGCCCGGTTGGAGGTGGCCTCCGGACAGGTACTGCTGGCTGCTTTGCAGGCGGCGGGGCACGACTGGCTGCACGCCTGCGGGGGCAAAGGGCGGTGCACCACCTGCCGGGTGCAGGTGCAGGCCGGCGCCGAGCTGCTCTCGCCCCCAACGCTGGCCGAGCTGCGCTACCAGGCGGCCGGGCGGCTCCGGCCCGATGAGCGCTTGACCTGTCAGGCCCGGCTTCTGGAGGGCGAGCTCCGGGCTCTGGTGCCTTTGGCGACGCAACTGCCGCACGTGCGCTACGAAAACAATTCAGAATCAGGTAAATAGCCCCACTGTCGGAGCCAGGCATGTGACTGCTGCCGATTGGGGCCGGCGGCGCCGACCCCCTGCTGGCCGCTGCCAGCGGCTCGGGGGCGCGCCACTCTGGCCGCGGAAACTGGTATCTTAGGGCTTTCAAGCAGTGCTTTTCATTTACTTCATTTTTTAGTGTGTTTATCGAACCCCGCGTTGGTACCCGGCACCAGGCCCCGCGCCGGGGCTGGCTGGAAGTCGTTTGCGGCTCTATGTTTTCGGGCAAGACCGAAGAGCTGATTCGCCGGCTGACCCGCGCCCGCATTGCCCGGCAGCGGGTGGAAATATTCAAGCCGGCGTTGGACACGCGCTACCACGCCGAGGACATCGTGTCGCACAACGCCCTGAGCATCCGCTCCACGCCCATTGCCCTGCCGGCCGAGATGCTGCTGCTGGCTGCCGGCTCCGATGTGGTGGGCATTGACGAGGCTCAGTTTTTCGACGATTCCCTGGTAGAAGTGTGCCGCGAGCTGGCTGATGCCGGCCGGCGCGTGATTGTGGCCGGGCTGGACATGGACTTCCTAGGCCGGCCGTTTGGTCCCCTGCCGGCCCTGCTGGCCACGGCCGAGTACGTAACCAAGGTGCACGCCGTGTGCGTGTGCTGCGGCGAAATTGCCTCTTATTCCTTCCGCCGGGCCGCCAGCCAGGAGCAGGTGCTGCTGGGCGAAACCGATTCATATGAGGCGCGGTGCCGGCCCTGCTTTCTGGAAGGCATGCACACCAAAGCGGCCGAGCCTGCGGCGGCGCTGTCCAGGCCGCCGCTCTGAGCGCCGGAGCGGCGGCTGGGCGCACTAAAGGCCGCTCGCCGGCGTTGCCAAACGCCGGGCCGGGTCGCCTGTATTACTTTTTGGCTTAGTTACTTCTGTTCGTATGAGGCACTTTTTCCTGAAGCGGCTTCTGGGCGCACTTGTCGGGCTTTATGCGGGCGGCGCGGCGGCCCAGAGCCCGGCGGGCTACGGCGACTGGCAGCTGCACCTGCCCGCCAACCGCGCCCTGGCGCTGGCCGACGCCGGCGAGCGACTCTACGTCGCTACCGAAGCCTCGGTGTTTGCGTTTGATAAGAAATCAGCCTCTACGCAGCTGCTTTCCCGGCGCGATGGGGTGAATGATGTGGGGGTTGTCGCGCTGGCCTTCGACACGGTTGGCCGGCAGACCGTGCTGGTGTACCGCAA
>CAXUEM010000283.1:4296-4627 GCA_964249885.1 uncultured Hymenobacter sp.
GGCCCTAAACGGCGCGGTAGGCAACATTCCGGATGTGGTGCGCAAAAATGTGCAGGGTAACAAGACGATAAACTACGTCAGCGCGGGCCAGGGGCGCGTGCTGGTTTCCACCAGTTTTGGCTTGCTCGACCTGGACCTAACCAAGCGGGAGGTGCGCGAAACCTACGTCAACATCGGCTCGAACGGGCGTCCGGTGGAGGTATATGCCGCGGTCACCCTGCGGGATACCCTGTACGCGGCCACCAACGACGGGCTGCTGCGCGGCTCCGTCAGGGCGAATCTGCTCGATTACCGCAACTGGACGCGGGAGCCCAACCCAGCCCCGGCCCAG
>CAXUEM010000284.1:0-1350 GCA_964249885.1 uncultured Hymenobacter sp.
CTGCAACTGAAAGTCAGCACCGAGCGGCCCCGCCTCGATGCTACCGGCCGCCTGAGCTACCAGCTGCCGGTGCTGCGCCAGGAGTTTCAGGTGCGGGCCAGCCGGCTGCGCTTTCTAAGCGTGGACCGCAAGGACGTGGTGCTCGACGAGGCCGGCCGCCAGCAGGGGGTCGAGCTGATTCTGGATGACGGCCACGCCTTCGAGCTGCACCGCACCTACCGCGTCGAGGCCCAGCAGGAACCCGGCGGGGCGCTGGTGGCCGAGCTCTACACCCGCTCCTACCTCACCAACGACCGGGTGCTCTGCCAGCTGCGCGTCTTCAACCCCCACCGCCAGACGGCGGGCTACCTCTACATCAAAGACCAGGACCAGGCCCGCTTCATCACCAACTTCGACATCGCGCCCCGCACCCGCGTGGCCGCCGTGAGCGTGCTGCACCGCGGCGGCGACTGGACCTCCAACCTCAGCATCAGCCCCGGCGAAACCGTGGACGTGCGCCTGGAGGGCGAAAGCCTGCAGAAGGGCCGCTTCCACTTCGAGGGCCTCGAAATCATTCCCTCCGATTCCTCGACCCGCTCCGACCGGGCCGTGATTTACCGCCTGCGAGTGCCCCTGAACGTGGTGCGCCGCAAGGTGGGCATCTTCGACGGCCCGGCGCCCACCGGGCAAACCCTGGCCGTGCGCGAGGTGCAGCGCCCGCACCCGCTCAACTTTATCAGCCTGGACTACGGCGCCGGCCCGCGCGCCCTGCCCCGCCTCAACGGGCCGGTGCTCTACGGCCGCCCAATTCCCGACGTGGTGCTGACCTTCAACGCCGCCGCCATCGACGACAAAACCGGCCTCTACGGCAAGCAGTACCTGATTCTGGACGTGCGCACCCTCGACGCGCGGGGCAACCTGCTCGACCAGCGCACGGTCGACAACCTGGTGGTGTGCCCCTCCGAGCCCTCGCCGCGGGCCGCCTACTACCAGGATGCGCAGTGCCGGGTAGACCCGCTCAGCCTCAACAGCCTGCTCAGCCGCCGCCTGCTCGACTTGCCCGACTGGGCGCGCATCGAAATCACCGTGCGCCACCAGGCCGGGCAGTACGCCGAGCCGGGGTTCCGCCAGCAGGTCGAGTTGGTGCTGCAGCGCCGCAGCAGCTTTGATATTGACGTGAGCTTTCCGGCCGGCCTGCTCACGCGCCGCCAGGGCCAAGGCGGCTACGGCAGCTTCGGCGGCATCAGTTTGGCCACGCTGGCCCAGCTTAGCTTCTACTCGCCGGGCCGCATCAACCACCTGCGGCCCTACAAGGTCGGGGCGGGCTTCGTGGCCCTGAACGCCTTCAACCTCAGCCCCGACAGCCAGGAC
>CAXUEM010000284.1:1360-4604 GCA_964249885.1 uncultured Hymenobacter sp.
CTGCTGGGCTCGGTGTCGCCGCCGCGCACGGGCCGGCTCACGTTTCCGCTCTACCTGGGCGGCGGCTATCTGCTCTCGGCGGGCAAGTGGTTTTACCTGCTCGGGCCGGGCATCGGGGTGCGGCTGTAGGGCGGCTGCTTGCTGAGCTCGCAGCGCAGCACGGCGCTACTGCCGGTACCCCCTGCTGGCTCCGTGCGTAATATTGCCCTCACATACCATTCACCTTTTGGTAATGGCAGGAGGAGCCTGCACTGGCTGCATCGGGAATCAATGCGTAAACTGTTTATTATTCTGCTGGCCCTGCTGACTAGGGCTGCGCACAGTCAAACTCCCGATTCGGTGAAGTCGGCCGCGCCGGAAAAGAAGTGGTTTGAAAACTTTAGCATCCGCGGCTACGTGCAGGTGCGCTACAACCGCCTGCTCGAAACCAACCCCGACCTGAGCTGCGAGCAGTGCGACCGGTCGTGGGGCCGCAACGGCGGCATTTCGCTGCGCCGGGTGCGGATTATCTTTTCCGGTCAGCTGCACGAGCGGGTGTATTTCTACCTGCAGCCCGATTTTGCCAATGCCCCCAGCGGCAGCACCTCGCAGAACTTCGGCCAGCTGCGCGATGCGTACTTCGATATCGGGCTCGACAAAGCCAGTCAGTTTCGGGTGCGGCTGGGCCAGAGCAAAATCCCCTTCGGCTTTGAGAACATGCAGTCGAGCCAGAACCGCCTGCCCCTGGACCGCAACGACGCCCTGAACAGCGCCTTCGCGAACGAGCGGGACCTGGGCGCGATACTCTACTGGGCCCCCACCACCGTGCGCCAACGCTTCAGCCGCCTGGTGAAAGACGGCCTGAAAGGCTCCGGCGACTACGGCGTGCTGGGTTTGGGCGTATTCAACGGCCAGACCACCAACCGCAGCGAGCTCAACAACCAGCAGCACGTGGTGGCCCGCCTCAGCTACCCGCTGGCCCTGGGCCGGCAGATTTTCGAGCCCGGCTTGCAGGCCTACTCCGGCCAGTACGTGCTGGCCACCGACCAGCTTTCAGCCCAAGTGAAGCACCGGCCCGACCTGCGCTACCCCGACCAGCGCGTGGCGGCCACGCTGGTGCTGTATCCGCAGCCCTTCGGCGTGCAGGCCGAGTACAACGTGGGCCGGGGCCCGGAATTCAACCCCCGCACCGACAGCATCGAAACCCGGCGCCTGCACGGCGGCTACGTGCTGCTCAACTACCGCCTACGCCTGGGCCAGCAGCAGTTCTACCCGTTTGCCCGCGCCCAGTACTACGACGGCGGCAAAAAGCACGAGCGCGACGCCCGCAGCTACACCGTGCGTGAGGCCGAGCTCGGCCTGGAGTGGCAGCCACTGGACAACTTCGAGTTTGTGGCCATGTACACGCTCTCGGCGCGCCGCTTCGAGGACTTCCAGCGCCCCGACAACCGGCAGCGCGGCCGCCTGCTGCGCCTGCAGGCCCAGCTTAATTTTTAAGTTCTTCGGGCCGCGCCGGCGCTGACACGGAGATTTGCAACGGACCCCGCCCGCCCCGGCCGTACCTTTGCGGCCTATGAATTTGCTATCCGCTGAGAACGTCTCGAAGAATTACGCCGACCGTTGGCTTTTTAAAGACTTAAATTTTGGCCTCCAGCAGGGGCAGCGCGTGGCCTTTGTGGGCATCAACGGCACGGGCAAAACCACGCTCATGCGGGTGCTGGCCGGCCTGGAGCCCTCCGATACCGGCCTGGTGAGCGTGCGCAAGGGCGTCCGCGTGGCCTACCTGGGCCAGCAGCCGGTGTTTGATGAGTCGCTGACGGTGGAGGAAACTATCTTCGCCTCGCAGAACGACACGCTCCGGGCCATCAAGGAGTACGAGCACGTCGTCAACGACCCGGACCACAAGTCCGACGACCTGCAGCGGGTGATGGAGCGCATGGACGCCCTCAACGCCTGGGACTACGAGGCCCAGGTGCAGCAGATTCTGGGCCGGCTGGGCATCCTCGGCGAACTGCTGACGCGCAACGTGAGCATGCTCTCGGGCGGGCAGCGCAAGCGCGTGGCCCTGGCCCGGGTGCTGATTGAGGAGCCCGAGGTGCTGCTGCTCGACGAGCCCACCAACCACCTGGACCTGAGCACCATCGAGTGGCTGGAAAACCGCCTGGCCTCCCCCACCCTCACCCTGCTGATGGTGACCCACGACCGGTACTTCCTCGACAAGGTGGCCAACGAAATTGTGGAGCTGGACAAAGGCCAGATGTACCGCTACCAGGGCAACTACGCCTACTTCGTGGAGAAGAAAGCCGACCGCGAAATGCGCGAAGCCACCGAGGTAGAAAAAGCCCGCCAGCTCTTCAAAAAAGAGCTGGACTGGATGCGCCGCATGCCCCAGGCCCGCGGCACCAAACAAAAGGCCCGCATCGACGCCTTTTACATCACGAAGGAGAAAGCCAGCACCAACCTGAGCAAGCAGCAGGTGGAGCTGAGCGTGAAAACCACCCGCCAGGGCGGCAAAATCATTGAAGCCAGCCACCTGAACAAGCGCTTCGGCGACAACGTGGTGCTCGATGATTTCAGCTACGTGTTCAAGAAAAAGGACCGCATCGGGCTCGTCGGGCCCAACGGTGCGGGCAAGAGCACCCTGCTGAACATGCTCACCGGTAAGCTGCAGCCCGACTCCGGCACCATTGACGTGGGCCAGACCACCGTGTTCGGCTACTACACCCAGACCGAGCTGGAGTTCGACCCCAGCCAGCGCGTGATTGACATCGTGAAGGAGGTGGCCGAGGTGGTGGAGCTGGCCAACGGCGACGTACTCACGGCCAGCCAGTTCCTGAATTTGTTTTTGTTTCCGCCGGCCCAGCAGTACACGCTGGTGACCAAGCTGAGCGGGGGCGAGAAGCGGCGCCTGCAGCTGCTGCGCGTGCTCATCAAGAACCCCAATTTCCTGATTCTGGACGAGCCCACCAACGACCTGGACCTGGGCACACTCAACATCCTGGAAGATTTTCTGCTGCACTTCGGCGGCTGTTTGCTCATCGTGAGCCACGACCGGTACTTCCTCGACCACCTCGCCGAGCACCTGTTCGTGCTCGAGCCGGGCGGGGCCGTGCTGAACTTCCCCGGCAACTACACCGACTACCGCGAGTACCTCGAGGAGCGTGAAGCCGAGGCCGCCCTCGAAGCCGAAGAAAAAGCCGCCAAAGCCGCCGGCGCCGCCGCCAAAACGGCCGCCGCGCCCGCCGCCGTCAGCACCGCCGTAGCC
>CAXUEM010000285.1:0-4580 GCA_964249885.1 uncultured Hymenobacter sp.
GTAATACCCTAATTATCAATGCGTTACAAGCAAATTTTCTGCTTGAAAAACCAGTTGATAAATTCAGGCTCGTGCCCGCCCAACGCATCACTGATAGTTACACCTTGCGCTTGGAAGCCAGCTACTACACCGGCCTGAGCGAAAAGCTAGTGGCGCATTTCGACACCCAACACATTCCTTACAAACCACTGGGCGAAGTGGCCGCCCGCATTTTCAAACCCAATATTTTCAAGCGAACCTTCGTGAAACACGGTGTACCCTTTTTGGGCGGAGGCGAAATGCTGGAAGCCAACCCCAAGCCCGACAAGCAGCTTTCGCGGGCTCGCACGGCAGGCCTGCCGGAATTGATGCTGGACAAATACTGGACGCTGATAACGCGAGGCGGCACCATCGGCAACACCTTGTTCACTCACGGGGGGCACGCCCAAATGGCCGCTTCGGAACACGTGCTGCGCGTGGTGGCCGGCGACGAGATGCCGGCCGGTTACCTGCACGCCTACCTGGCCTCGCCCATCGGCAAAGCTTTCATTACCGATTACACCTACGGCTCCGTCATCCCGCAGATTGAGCCGCACCACCTGCGGCATATGCCGGTGCCGGTGCTGCCGGCCGCCTTGCAGCAGGAAATACACCAAAAACTGGTGCAAGCCACTGACGCTATGCACCAGGCCAACCAACTCGAAAACGAAGCCATTCACCTCGTTGAATCCGCAATAGCCGCATGGCAGTAATCATCAACCCGGCCCACCACGCGGGCGCGGTGCAGGCCGGCGAGCAGCGGCTACTAGACTTTCTGGCGGCACAGCTGCCGGCTGACTACCTGTTGGTGCCCAACGTGAACCTGGCCTACCGCAACCCCCGCAACAACGCGGTGGACTTGCTGGAGTACGACCTGGTAGTGGTGGCCCCGCACGCGCTGTACCACCTCGAAAATAAGGACTGGCGCGGGCACCTGGTAGGTGATGACCACACGTGGCGCGTGAGTGGCCGGAGCCTCAAAAGCCCCCTGCTGGGTGCCCGGTTCAAGACGAGTGTACTGGCCAGCCGTCTGAAGCAGGAAAACCCGGCCTGGGGGCGGGCCTGGATAGAAACGGCCATTTCCCTGTCGGACCCCTCGATGGTATCGCGGCAACTGCCCGATGGCTCCGGCAGCCGGGTGTTCTCGCTCGACCAGTCGCTGACGGCCTACCTGCAAGACTCTGACGCGGCCCGCAGCCAGCCCGGCCGCATCGCCGAGGCACAGGCCGGCATCGCCAACTTCCTGGCCGGCTTGAGCGCCGAGCCACGGCCCGAGCCGAAGCTGTTTGAGGCCGACTACGAAGTATTGGACGTGCTGGCGCAGTCGGCCGACTGCACGGAGTACCTGGTGCGCCCCCGTGGCCTCGACGGGGCAGGGCAGAAACGGATACGGGCTTACAGCCTCGATGTGCACGGCCTGAGCGACACCGACCGCGCGTTCCGGCTGGGCGTAATCCGCAACCAGTACCAGGCCCTGCAAAAGATTGGCGCTGCCCCGCACGTGCTCACCGTGCAGCTGCTGACCGACGAGCTGCGCGGCGAACTGTTTGAGATAACGGACTACCTGGATGAGAAAACCCTGGCCGCCGAGCTGGGCCGCGCTACGTACTCGCTGCCCGAAAAGCTGGCGCTGGTGCGGCAGGTGGCGCTGGCCTTGCAGGCCGCCCACGCCGCTGGGGTGTACCACCGCGACGTGCGGCCGGCCAACATCTACCTCACGGCGGCGGGCGCGTTTCTGGGCAATTTCAGCCGGGCGTTTTTCCGGGCCACGCAGCGCGAGGGCATCACGGTGCTGCCGGCCGCCGAAGACGACGACGCGGCGGCCTTGCCCTACCGCGCCACCGAGCTGGACGACAGCCCCGCCGACGCCACGGCCGCCACCGACGTGTACGGCCTCGGCCTGACCCTGTACGAAGTGCTGACCGGCGAGCGGCCCCTGCCGAACTCCTGGCGCGACCTCGACCATTGGGGCGGCCACCTGCCCGCCGCCGAGCTGCCCGGCCGCCGGGTGCCCGGCCTGCCGGAATGGGTGGACAGCCTGGTGGACCAGATGGTGCGCCTCAACCCCGCTGACCGGCTGCCGACCATGACGGCCGTGCTCGCCAAGCTCGACCAGGGCCTGAGCAACACCCGCACCGTGGCACCGCCCGCGCCGGTTGCTGCTCCCGCGCCGGCTGCCTCGGATGGCCGTGTGCTGCGGGCTGGCGACCAGCAGGAATCCTACTTGTTCGTGGCCCCGCTGGGCGAGGGCGGCTACTCGGAAGTGTGGAAGGTGAAGCACACTCTGCAAGGCGAGGAGCGCGCCATGAAGGTTTACAATGAGAGCGTGAACACGCGCACCGTGCTCGATGAGTACAACGCCCTGAAGGGACTGGACCACCGCAACATTGTCAAGTTTGTATGGAACGGCGAACTGCCGACTGGCCGCTTTTATACCCTGATGGAGCTGCTGGAAGGCGACTGCTTGGGCGACTACGTGGGCGGCGTGAAAGGCGAGCAGCGGCTGCCCCTGCCGCTAGTGTTTCAGTTGGGCCAGGAGCTGACCGGGGCGCTGCGCTACCTGCACGAGCGCGAGCAGCCAATTTTCCACCGCGACATCAAGCCCCGCAACATCATCTGGCACCGCAACGAGCGGTTTGTGCTGATTGATTTCAACGTGGCCACGCTGGAAGCCGCCGATAAGGACCACGTGGGCACTTCGTTCTACATCGCGCCTGACCGGGTAGTGGACCAACTGCGGGTGCGCTGGGACGAGAGCTGCGACACGTTTGCGCTGGGCGTAACGCTGTTTGAGCTGGTGTGCAAGCGCCACCCCTGGGCCGATGCCAGCGGCAAGGCCAACAAGCCTATTTTAACCCGGCAGCCGCTCGACCCCCGTACCCTGCGGCCGGAGCTGTCGGAAGGATTTGCGGCCTGGCTGCTGAAGGCTGTGCAGCCGAAGCGTAGCGACCGTTTCGCCACCGCCCGCGAGATGCAGGAAGCGCTGGAGCAGCTGGGCTTGCCGGGCCTGCTGGCCGACCGTCCCGTACCCGCCCCCACCATCACGACCGAGAAGTTTGTGACGGAGCTGAACAAGCTGTTCAGTCAGTCGCGCTACACCAACGCCGGCACCCGCGGCCTCGATGAGTTTGCCGAGCGCACCTACATCAAAACCCGGCTGGATACCAAGCTTATCAACGACATTCTGCAAGCCAAGTACCGGCTGGTCATCATCACGGGCAACGCGGGCGATGGCAAAACGGCCTTCATCCAGAAGCTCGAAAACGAGGCGCAAAAGCTGTTTCCGGCCACGTTTAAGCGCGACGGCATCACCCGGAACGGGGCGGCGTTTGAGTTGCAGGGCGTAGCATTTCAGAGCAACTATGATGGCTCGCAGGACGAGGGCGACAAGGAGAATACGCAGGTGCTGGACGAGTTTCTGGCTCCTTTCGCTGGGCGCGGCGACTTCGCCAACGTGCCGGCCGGGCGGCTAATTGCCATCAACGAGGGCCGGCTGGTCGAGTACTTGCAAGCGCGCCGCGCCGAGTTTGGGGCGTTGGAGAAGGCCGTAGAAGCGTTTTTCTACGAGGAAGGCGTAACCGACCTGCCGGCTGGGCTGCTGCTGGTGAACCTGAATTTGCGCTCGGTGGTGAGTTTGAGCGAGCTGACGGGCGAGCAAAGCATTTTCCGCCGCCAAATAAAAGAGTTGGTAAAGCCCGAGTTTTGGACGGGCTGCAACACGTGTGCGGTGCGCGAGCAGTGCTTTATCCGCTACAACGCCCAGAGCCTGAACGACCCCGACGCGGGCGACGAGGTGCTACGCCGGATGGAACGGCTGCTGCTGACCGTGCACCTGCGCCGCGAGCTGCACCTGACTATGCGCGACCTGCGTTCCTTGCTGGCCTTCTGGCTCACCCGCGACCATAGCTGCGCCGACGTGAAAAAGCTGGCTGCGGCTGGCCAGGCGTGGCCGCTGCTCGAAAAATACTACTTCAACCTACCCGACAGCGAAGCCGAAGACGCCGGCAACCGCGACCGGCTGGTGAAGCTGGTGCGCCTGACCGACGTAGGCCAGCGGGCCTTGCCCGAACTTGACCGCAACTTGTACTACAACCCGCTCGAAGGCCGAAACTATCTGCCCTTCAGCGCACAGCGCGAAGGCGACTTGCTGAGTTGGTTGGAGCGCGAAAAAGTGGCGCTGCGCGACGCACCCACCGAGGAAGGGCAGCTGCCGCCCCAACGGCCCCTGCACCGGCTGCTGGCCCGCCACCAGTATTTTGAGGGGCGCTTTGATTCGGACTTACGGCTGCCATACCGGGCAGTGGGGCAGTTTGCTAAGGTGCTCATGGCCTCGCCGGCCGAGCAGCAAAAGGAGCTAAACAAGCTGCGTCTCAACATTGCCTACGCCATCGCCATTCTGGAGCGGTGCCCGAACAAGCTCATCAGCGAGCAGTACTTGGTGCTGGCCGTGGGCGAGAAAGACAACGTGGCCATGACGTACCGGCTATTCGCGCTGGACGACTTTGAGCTACGGCTGGGCGTGCCGCCCAAGCGCACCGAATACCTGGAATACTTCCCGGACC
>CAXUEM010000286.1:0-221 GCA_964249885.1 uncultured Hymenobacter sp.
GCCCCCGATGATGGCAATGCGCATAAGTAATGCTTAGTTGGTAGTTCTGGGTTGTTGATTATCAGGCAGTGGTAACGGGCGGCTGGCAACTAATTACTACCACCAGATAACCGACAATTAGCAACCGACAACTACCAACCAGCTAAGCAGCCAAAGGTACCGCGCCCGGCCCGCCGTAGCTTTGGGCCCATGAACATTCCCTTGCGCTCAACCCCCCCTGC
>CAXUEM010000286.1:313-764 GCA_964249885.1 uncultured Hymenobacter sp.
AGCTGCAGCAGGCCTGCGGCCACGCCCTCGACGCGCTGTACTTCGCCGAAAACCACCCCAGCGTGGGCGAATCCCTGCTACGCAAGCCCGATTCGCTGATGTTTGAAAAAGGAATTGCCCGCTTTCAGCTCGACCCCGCGCAGTGCTGGATAGTCGGCGACCGGGCCCGCGACCTCGAAGCCGGCGCCCGGGTCGGGGTGCGCGGCATCCTTGTCGGCCGCACCGAAGAATTGGATTACGCCCCCCGTGCCTTCGACTTACTCGCCGCCACTCAAATCATTTTGGGCGGGTCAGTCAGCTGACTTTTATGTGCCGCTAAAATCAGCTTTTGTACCACTGAGGACCAAATTTGCGCTCGCGCACGTTGCTCAACCCAACTAAACACGAAAACGCCGGCCCGCCTAATAAGGAGAGCCGGCGTTTTCGTGTTTAGTTGGCTGTTGCCGCTTAC
>CAXUEM010000286.1:774-4539 GCA_964249885.1 uncultured Hymenobacter sp.
CTTACAGACGCGCAGCGGGGGCCGCCGTGCTGGCTGTTGCGTCGGTAGCGGGAGTTGCCTGGTGAATTTCGGCGCGGTTGCCGTAGGCGGGGCAGGTCTGGCGGTTGCAGGCGCCGAGGCCCAGCGTGGCGACGCCGGCAGCCAGGATGAGAAGCTTTTTCATAAAGATTTTTAGAAGAAAATTAAGAAAGGTCAGAAGTAGTGGGGTGCGGTTCTCAAAGATAAGAAGCCTGAACCAAACAAATTAGCCCAGCGCCAGGCCGCGTCAGCGCAAATTCAGTGCCCGGTTATGCAGACCGCCGATTTGCACCTTTAACGGATTGCGCCAAGCAGACTACCCGGCGCCCTGGTAACCCAGAATCCGCATCATGCTGGCCGCGTCCTGCTCGGGGGCAAACTCGTAGTCGGTGAGGTTGCCCTGCGCGTTGCGGTCCAGAATCACGTGCCGGGGCGCCGGAATCAGGCAGTGCTTGATGCCGCCGTAGCCGCTCAGGCTTTCCTGGTAGGCGCCGGTGTGGAAAAAGCCCAGGTACAGGGGTTGCGCGTCGCTGGGCTTGCGCTCGGGCAGAAATACCTGAAACAGGTGCTTTTCGGCGTTGTAGTAGTCCTGCGAGTCGCAGGTGAGGCCGCCGAGCTGGCAGCGGCGGTAGGGCTTCTGCCAGCCGTTGAGGGCCAGCAGGATGAAGCGCTGGTTCAGGGCCCAGGTATCGGGCAGGTTGGTGATAAACGAGCCGTCAATCATGTACCAGAGCTCCTTGTCGTTCTGCAGCTTCTCGTCCAGAATCGAGTAGATGGTGGCCCCGCTTTCGCCCACCGTGAAGATGCCGAACTCGGTGAAGATGTGGGGCTCGGGCACGCCTTCCTCTTTGCAGATGCGCTGAATGGTGCGCAGGATTTCGGCCACCATGTAGGGGTAGTCGTACTCGGGCTGAATGCTGGTCTGAATGGGAAAGCCGCCCCCGATGTCAATGGTGGTGAGCGTGGGGCAGACCTTGCGCAGCTCGCAGTACTTGTGCACGAAGCGGCTCAGCTCCGACCAGTAATAGGACGTGTCCTTGATGCCGGTGTTGATGAAGTAGTGCAGCATGGTGAGCGTGAAGCGCGGGTCGTCCCGAATCTTCTGCTCATACAGCGGAATGGCGTCGGCGTAGCGCACGCCCAGGCGCGAGGTGTAGAACTGAAAGCGCGGCTCTTCATCCGAGGCCAGGCGCATGCCCATGTTCACCTTCTCGTTCACGTGGTCGTGGTAGTACTCGATTTCGTTCGGCGAGTCGATGATGGGCATGCAGTTCACGAAGCCCTCGTTTATCAGGTCGGCAATTTCCTTTTTGTAGGCCTCGGGCTTGAAGCCGTTGCAGATGATGTGCTTCTGCTTGTCGACCTTGCCCTGCTGGTGCAGGTGGCGGATGATGCTGATGTCGAACCAGGACGAGGTTTCGAGGTGAATGTCGTTTTTCAGGGCTTCTTCCAGCACGAAGCGGAAGTGCGACGACTTGGTGCAGTAGGCGTAGGAGTAGGTGCCGGTGTAGCCGGTTTGCGCAATGGCCTCGGCAAACCACTTTTTGGCGCGCTGAATCTGGGAGCTGATTTTGGGCAGGTAGGTCAGGCGCAGCGGCGTGCCGTACTTGGCTACCAGCGCCATCAGGTCCACGTCGTGGAAGCGCAGCTCGTGGTCCTGCACCGTGAAGTCGGCCGTGGGAAAGTCGAAGGTTTGGGAAATCAGGTCGTGGTAGGTATCCATCAGGTTTGGTTGGCAGCGGGAAAAAACCGACCTTTGGGGCCGGTGGTCAAAAGTACCGCCGGGGTAGGGAAAAGCCGGGGCAAGCAGCGCTTGCCTCAACTGTCCGCCCGCGCATCGGAAAGAGGATTAGCGACTTGGCTACAAACGGGTTTTCCCGTTCGCAAGGCAGCGCAGCTTCAGTTTAGAGTTAAAAGCTAAGAGTTAAAAACCGGCCAACTGCGCAGCTTCATCAAGCAGCGCCACCAGCCGGTCTTCTAACTCCTAACGCCCAACTTCTAACTGAAAAAGCCGGTGCCTTAGGTTCAAGTCAGCTAATTAAATTTTTCCGATGAAACGAGTAAAGCTAGTCGAGGTTCGCTCCGAGCTGGGCGCCGGCACCCGCGGCGCCAGCCTGGGCATCGACGCCCTGCGCGTGGCCTGCCTCAACAAGGGCTCCAACTACTTCCGGCGCTTCAACTCCGTGGTCGTGCCCGACCTGAATCACGTGCTGTTCGACCGCAACCACTTCCCGCTGGCCAAGCACATCGACTCCATCCACACGGTGCAGAAGGGCATTGCGGGCGCCGTGGAGCAAACCCTGCGCTTCGGCGAGTTTCCGCTGGTCTTGTCCGGCGACCACAGCAACGCCAACGCCACCATTGCCGGCATCAAGGCCACGTATCCGCACAAGACGCTGGGCGTCATCTGGATTGACGCCCACGCCGACATTCATTCGCCCTACACCACGCCCAGCGGCAACATGCACGGCATGCCCCTGGCCGCCGCCCTCAACGAAGACAACCTGGTCTGCCAGCGCAACCAGCCCGACGCCGAAACCGAGTTTTTCTGGCGCCGCCTCCAGAACCTGGCCGAGCCCGGCCCCAAGCTCAAGCCCGAGCACCTCGTGTACGTGGCCGTGCGCGACACCGAAGCCGAGGAAGACGCCGTCATCGAGCGCCTGGGCATCCGCTGGATAAAGCTGGCCGAGTTTCAGCAGAAAGGCTCCCGGCAGGTGGTGCGCGAGATTTACGAGCACCTGCGCTTCTGCGACATCGTGTACGTGTCGTTTGATGTCGACAGCCTCGACTCGAATTTCAGCAAAGGCACCGGCACGCCGGTTGAGGCCGGCCTCTACCTCTCCGAGGCCGAAAACCTCTGCCAGGACCTGCTGGAAAACGACCGGGTGGTCTGCTTCGAGATGGTGGAAATCAACCCCACGCTCGACAACGAAAACACCATGGCCAAAAACGCCTTCGGCATCCTGGAAAAAGCCACCGCCGCCATCGAGCGCCGCCTGCGCAAGGGCGAGGTGGTGAGCCGGTAGGAGCCGGGCCGCCGTCAGTTCAGCTACCACGCCCTCGCGGCATTAAAAACGTCCCGGCCGACGCCGTCTCGCCTGCTTTCCGCCATGTCTGTGCGCTATTACCCTGTTTTGCACCAATACGTCACGGCCAACCGCTGCGTGAGCACCGAGTACGACGACGTAACGCTGGAGCTGGTGGAGGGCACCTTGCCGCCCGACCTGCTGGGCACCCTGCTGCGCAACGGCAATGGCCGCTTCGAGCAGTTCGGGGTGCCCTACGAGCACCTCTTCGACGGCGACGGCATGGTGGCGCGCTTCCGCTTCGACGGGCAGCGGGTAACGTACCGCAACCGCTACGTGCGCACCCAGGAGTTCGTGGCCGAGGAGCAGGCCGGGCGCATGCTCTTTCGCAGCTTCGGCACCAACCTGCCCGGCGGGCTGCGGGCCAACTTCCTCAAAACCAAGTTCAAGAACACGGCCAATACCAGCCTGGTCTGGCACGGCAGCCGGCTGCTGGCCCTCTGGGAAGGCGGCCTGCCCCACGAGCTGGACCCCGACACGCTGGCCACGCGCGGCCGCTTCGACTACGGCGGGGTGCTGCGCAACTCGTTTGCCTGGTTCGACCGGCGCATCTCGCCCGACCTGCCCTTCTCGGCCCATCCCAAGCAGCACCCCACCACCGGCGTACTGCACAACTTCGGCACCGTGGCTGGCCGCCGCCACCGCCTGGTCCTCTACGAGG
>CAXUEM010000287.1:0-4526 GCA_964249885.1 uncultured Hymenobacter sp.
GCCGACGCCGGCCGCCGCCAGCCAGCGCGACAGCCACCTGGCCCTGGGCAACCCCAGCGGTGCCACTTCCGACCCCAGCAACCCGACCAACTACCTGCTCAGCAAGCCGCAATATGCCTGCGCCTACAACGCCCGGCGCGGCACGCCCACCTGGGTGAGCTGGCACTTGAGCGCCGCCTGGCTGGGCCAAGCCCCGCGCCAGGATGATTTTCGGGCCGACCCGGCGCTACCCCGGCAGTTCTACGCCGTGGGGCCGCAGAGCTACCGCGGCAGCGGCTTCGACAAAGGCCACTGCTGCCCCAGCGGCGACCGCACGGCTGACCTGGACGACAATTCGGCTACCTTCCTGATGAGCAACATGCTGCCCCAGGCCCCGCACAACAACCAGCAAACCTGGAGCGGGCTGGAAGAATACGCCCGTTCGCAGGTGCGCCGCGGCCAGGAGGTGTACATCATCATGGGCGCCTACGGGCAGGGCGGCACCGGCAGCAACGGCTACGTCACGACCCTCGACCAGGGCCGCGTCACGGTGCCGGCCCGCATCTGGAAGGTGCTGGTGCTGCTACCCGAGGGCACCGACGACCTGGCCCGGTTGGCGGCCGGCGGGCCCCAGGTGCGGGTGCTGGCCGTCGACACGCCCAACGACCAGACCGTGAGCCCCGACTGGCGCCAGTACCTGACCAGCGTCGATAAAATTGAAGCGGCCACCGGCCTGGACCTGCTCAGCGCCCTGCCGCTGCCAGTGCAAATCCGCCTGCAAAAGCTCGTGGACAGCGGCCGGGCAAATTGAGTTAGGAATTAGAGAAAACGTCATGCTGAACGTAGTGCAGCATCTCTATTGCGTCAGTAATTAAATTGTTGCAGAAGCTGATTAGTCAGCGGTACAGATGCTGCACTGCG
Organism: uncultured Hymenobacter sp.; assembly: GCA_964249885.1. Taxonomy (GTDB): domain Bacteria; phylum Bacteroidota; class Bacteroidia; order Cytophagales; family Hymenobacteraceae; genus Hymenobacter. The sequence goes on from CAXUEM010000287.1 coordinate 901, forward strand.
TTCAGCATGACATTTTTTAACTCTTAACTCTCAACTCTTAACTCCCACAAATGCCCGCCTCCCGCCTGCGCTCTATTCTTTCGGGCTCCATCGGCAACCTGGTGGAGTGGTACGACTGGTATGCCTACTCGGCGTTTGCGCTCTACTTCGCGCCGGTGTTTTTCCCGAAAGTCAGTGCCACGGCGCAGCTGCTGAACACGGCCGCCATTTTCGCGGTGGGCTTCCTGATGCGGCCCCTGGGCGCGGGCCTGCTGGGCGCCTACGCCGACCGGCACGGGCGGCGGGCAGCCCTGCTGCTCTCGGTGCAGCTGATGGCGGGTGGCTCGCTGCTGATTGCGCTGGCGCCGGGCTACGCCCGCATCGGGGTGCTGGCGCCGGCGCTGCTTTTGCTGGCGCGGCTGCTGCAGGGCCTGAGCGTGGGCGGCGAGTACGGCACCTCGGCCACTTACCTCAGCGAGATGGCCGGGGCCCGGCACCGCGGCTTCTGGTCGAGCTTTCAGTACCTGACCTTGATGGGCGGGCAGCTGGTGGCCTTGCTGGTGCAGCTGGGCCTGCAGCGGTTGCTGAGCCCGCAAGAGCTGGCCGACTGGGGCTGGCGGGTGCCGTTCATCATCGGGGCGGTGGCGGCGCTGGGCGCCCTGTTTCTGCGCAGCCACATGGGCGAAACCGAAGCCTTTGAGGAGCAGCGCAGCGCCGAGCTGCGCCTGGCAACCGAGCCAGCCGGGGGTGGGGCGCCATCGGCAATCGAAAGCACTACCCAGCAGGGGGTACCAACGGCCAAACCTTCGCCCTGGCGCCTGCTGGCGCAGCACCCGAAGCCGGTGCTCACGGTGGTGGGCCTGACTATGGGCGGCACGCTGGCTTTTTACACCTTTACCACTTACGCGCAGAAATTTCTAGTCAACACCTCGGGCTTCAGCAAGGAGCAGGCCACCCAGATTTCGTTTGGCGCCATGGCCGTGGCCTTGCTGTTCCAGCCCCTGCTGGGCGCTATTTCGGACAAAGTAGGCCGGCGGCCGGTGCTCTTGTTCTTCGGCATCGGCGCCACGCTGGGCACTGTGCCGCTCCTGCGCCTGCTGGCCACCACGCAGAGCGCGGGCCTGGCGGCGGGCTTGCTGATTCTGGCCTTGTTCGTAGTCAGCGGCTACACGTCCATCAGCGCCGTAGTCAAGGCCGAGCTGTTTCCGACCGAAATCCGGGCGCTGGGCGTGGGCCTGCCGTTTGCCCTCACCGTGGCCATCTTCGGCGGCACGGCCGAGTATCTGGCGCTCTACGCCAAAAGCCAGGGCGTGGAGGAATGGTTTTACTGGTACGTGACCGGCTGCGCGCTTATTTCTCTGCTCGTGTACTGGCGCATGGGCGAGACGCAGAAGAGCGGGCGCATGGCCGCCGAGTAGGGCGGGCCGCCGCTATTTCGGCGGCTGCGTCATGGCCGAGCTGGCGTCGGAAGTGGCCGTGCCGCTGCCGGGCAGGCCGTTGGTGAGGTTGCCCAGGCTGGCGTGGGCTTTGGTCGAGCTGTCAAATACCTCCGTGAGCATGGCGCTGATGGCCCGCGCCACTTCGGGCCCGTTGCGGGCTACGCTCCCGCTGAGCACGCGGTAGTAGAACGCGGCCATGGTGTCCGCATCCCAGAGGCGCCCCATGTTATCGTGCACGGCCTTGAGCTGGTCGAGCGAGGTGTCGATGATTTTCTGGTCGGTTTGGTTCATGGCGCGGTGAGGCCGAAATAAAGCAAAGGCCCGGCTCCCCATACGGAAACCGGGCCGTTTCGTGTTCGGGCCCCCTGCTGGCAGAGGGGTAGCTCTACAGCTTGGCCTCCTCAATCAAGTCTTGCAGCAGTTTAAGCGGAATGTCTGCCTGCTCCGACTTGTCGTAGATAGACAGCAGAGTGAGCTTCTCTGCCACCGCCATTACGCAGGTAATAACCCGCGCCCCACCTGATTTTCCTTGCTGCTTGCTCGTGATAGCCAGCCGGATTTTGTAGCAATTCTGGCCTAGTGGAGTCCCAGCAGTCGGATTTATCGCCAACTCAGCTACCAGTGCCGCCAGGTCTTGCTTCAGCGAAGCGTATTTCTTGCTGAGGCGTTTGAACTCGCGCTCAAAGTTGGGCAGTGCCTCAATCTGGTAGCTCATCGAGTAGCTGCTGAATTGGCTTGGCCGGCAGCTTGCCTTGTCGCTGCAAGCTTAACTCCTTAAAACCCTGCTTCACATTATCATAGTTAGCCTGTTGTTCGGTTGTCAAGGGTGGTGCGTCAGTTTCACTGACGCGCACAAAAGGCAACGACCGAAGCAATTTCAGCACAAAGCGGTATTGCCGGGAGTCAACTTCGAGATGGAGAGGTTTGGTAGTCATATATTAAAAACTTCACTTGCAAAATACCTGCTCAACTTAGCTGATGAGCAAGGGCACAGTCTATATAAAAACAGATTCAATTTGAATCCATGAACTGATGGAACTTCAAAATTCTCAAGCGCCCGCTCCATGCAACTCAAAGCCGAGATTTCTAATTCGTCCCGCTGTTCGCCACTTGGCATAAACACATACAAGTAAGCGCCTACCTCTGGGCGGTCTTCTTCTATTTCGAGGATGATGCCCTTGTGCTGTGCCTTAAAGCGCCTGAATTCCATACCGAAAGATAACTGTTGGGACGGCCAAGGACATTAGCTCTCCTCCAGCACCTTCTCCACCCAGCCTTTGCCCCACTCGGCCAGCTCCTGCTCGGTCCAAATTTGCGGATAGAAGATGCGGCGCTGAAACATGGGCGGCAGGTATTTTTTCCAGTTGGTGCCGCCGGTGGCGGGCACGTCGGTGGGGTCGCGCTGCAGGTAGCGCACGGCCGACTTGTAGTGCATCAGGGGCCAGTTCACGTTCACGTTGGCGTCGAGCTCGCGCAGGGCGTGTACCAGCCGGGGGTGGCGCTGCTCGGCCGCGGGCAGGCGCCCGATGACGGCCCACACGTTGCGGGTTTCGTAGTGGCGGGCGTGCTCCACCAGCTGGGCGGTGTACTTGCGCTCGAACTCCAGCAGGGTCAGGGCCTTGGCGCCGGACTCCTCCACGGTGGCGCCGGCCTTCCAGTAGATGCAGCCGATGAGCTGGTCGTAGTCGTGGGCGGCGGCCTCGCCCAGGGCCTGGCGCTTGGCCGCGTCGGTCAGGTTTTCGAGGGCCGTGCTGGCCAGCTCTATCATGCGGTACTGCACGCTCTGAAAGCCCGAGGCCGGCATCAGGGCCATCCGAAACTGCAGAAACTGCTCCCGGCTCATGCCGTCCACCATCACGTCGAACGAGTCGATGAGATTCTCGAAGTAACGGTTGATGCGGCCCAGGCGCAGCACTACTTCCTGCAGCGTGGGCGCCGGCAGTTCGCCCAGCTGGGCGTATTCCAGCAAGCAGAGCTTGAAATACAGTTCGGTTATCTGGTGGTAGATGATGAAAATTTCCTCGTCCGGAATCTTGGTGTAGGGCCGCTGCAAACTCAGCAGGGTTTCGAGCTGAATGTAGTCCCAGTAGTTGACGTAGTCGGCGTAGTAAAGGCCTTCGAGGTAGCCGGCCAGGTCCTGGCCATCGGCGGCGTACTTGGCTTGCAAACGGGCAAGCTGAGCGAGCACGGCGGGCGAGAAGTCGGCGG
>CAXUEM010000288.1:0-3010 GCA_964249885.1 uncultured Hymenobacter sp.
GAGCGGAGCCGAAGCATCTCTACTGCTGACTAACAAGTGGCTCAGGCTCTTAGCGGTTAGGTTACTTACGCGGTAGAGATGCTTCGACTCCGCTGCGCTGCGCTCAGCATGACGTTCAGATACTATAGTTTATGACTTCCATCATTCTCCTCTCCGTTTTCGGCATCGTCAACCTGTTCCTGGGCTTTCTGCGCTCGAACCGGATTCTGCTGCCCGCCACGCTGCTGCTGCTGCTGGCCGTGTTCGGTCTTAACACCTTGGAGTGGGACCGCACCGGCAGCTACCTCGGGCAGAGCTACCTGAACAACATGCTGGTCGTGGACAACTTCGCGGTGGCTTTCACCGGCATCGTGGTGCTGACGGCGGTGTTCTTGCTGCCCTTCTCCAAGTCCTACGAGGCAGCCCAGGAAGCCAATCTGGCCGAATACTACGCCCTGCTGCTGTTCTCGCTCGTGGGCGCCATCATGATGGTGGGCTACAACCACCTGCTGATGCTGTTCGTGGGCATCGAGATTCTGAGCGTGAGCATGTACGTACTGGCCGGCGCCGAAAAGCGCAACGTGCGCTCAAACGAGGCCGCCCTCAAGTATTTCCTGATGGGCGCCTTTGCCACCGGCATTCTGCTCTTCGGCATCGCCCTGCTCTACGGCGCCACCGGCACGTTTGAAATCAGCCGCTTGGCCGCCGGTATTCAGAACCCGGTGAACGCCTCGCTGCAGCCCATGACTTACCTTGGCATCCTGCTGATGCTGGTCGGCATTGCCTTTAAGGTGGGCGCGGCGCCTTTCCACTTCTGGACGCCCGACGTGTACGAGGGCACGCCCATGTTCTTCACCGCCTTCATGAGCACGGTGGTGAAGACGGCCGGCTTTGCCGCGTTTCTGCGGCTGCTGGTGGTGGCGTTTCCGGCCGCGCAGGGCTTCTGGCTGCCCACCATCACGGCCATGTGCGTGCTCACGCTGCTCGTCGGCAACGTGGGCGCCGCCGTGCAGACTAGCGCCAAGCGCATGCTGGCCTACTCCAGCATCTCGCACGCGGGCTACCTGCTCATCTCCCTCGTGGCCATGAACGGGCAGCTCGGCGGCCCCTCGGCCAACGGTCTGTTCTACTACTCACTGGCTTATTCCGTGGCCACGGTGGCCGCCTTCGGCGTGCTGAAACTGGTGGCCGACCAGCGCGGGCGCGAAGACTACGCCGGCCTCGCCGGGCTGGGCCGTACCAACCCCCTGCTGGCTTTCGTGCTCACGGTGGCCATGCTTTCGCTGGCGGGTATTCCGCTCACCGGCGGCTTTTTCGGCAAGTTCTTCGTCTTCATTGCCGCCGTCGAGCAGGGCTACATCGGCCTTATCGTGTTTGCCCTGCTCATGAGCATGGTGGGCATTTATTATTACCTGCGCCCGGTCATTGCCATGTACCTGCAAGTCCCCGCCGAGGGCACGGAGGGCGCGCCCATTGTGGTCGATGGCGCGCAGAAGTTTACGCTGCTGCTGCTGGCCCTGCTGACCGTGGTGCTCGGCGTACTGCCGGGACTGGTGAGCGGGCTGCTGTAATTGACTGATGAATGCCGATAAATATGCGCTGAAGGCCGAGCGTAGTCTGACAACTTTCGAATTCGTAAGTGAAGGGCCCAAAGGCGCCATCCGGAAGCTTATTCAATTTCAGCCTACCAATGAGCCGGGCCTTTACAATCTGGCTTTTGGCGACAAAGACGCTGAAACCGATGAGTTGAATGACTTGGCCGTGTCGAATAATGGCGACACAGACAAAGTCTTGGCCACTGTCGTTGCGGCCCTATATGCTTTCTTCGACCATCACCCCGACGCTTTCGTTTACGCGACCGGCAGCACCGCCGCCCGAACCCGACTTTACCGCAGAGGCATTAGCCGGTTTCAGCAGGAAATGAGGGCCGATTTCTATCTGTATGGACAAGTTGGGAATGATTTCCCCGAATTTGAAGTAGGAAAGAAATATGACGGCTTCCTGGCGCAGCGAAAATTTGCCTAATTTGTCTGAACAATGAAAAGCATTCAGGATATTGTAAACCGCAAAATCCCCATCGTGCGCATTGACGCTACCTTAGAGCGGTATCGGGATGAAGTGCTGTTTCCCGCGAAACTGGCAGCAACCAATCAAATGCTCAAAACGGCCCGGCTGCCAGCCAGAAAACCCCGGAGCTAGCTACATTGGCGATACCACGTCGCTGCCCATCTTGCCGGGCATGATGAGCATGTTGCAGTAACTCACACGAAAATGATATAATAAAAAAGGCGACCTCTCAGGTCGCCTTTTCCACCATACCGGTTTTTCACCGCTACGGATTCGTAGACCACATTCCGGCTTCCTTGATAAATATCCGCCGGTTCAGCTTAAGCTGCGCGATGATGAACTCAGCCAAATCCTCGGGCTGCATCACCTTCTCCGGGTTGCCGTCGGTGAGCTTGTTTTCCAGGGCCAGGGGCGTGGCCACGGTGCTGGGCGTGAGGGCCGACACGCGGATGTTGTGCTTGCGCACCTCCTGCATCAGGGCTTCGGTGAGGCCGAGCAGGGCAAACTTGGAGGCGCTGTAGGCGCTGCTGCCGGCCGCCGCCCGCTGCCCGGAGGTAGACGAAATGTTGATGATGTCGCCGGTCTGACGCGCTATCATACCGGGCAGCACGGCACGGGTCACGTAGTAGGTGCCCATCAGATTCACCTGGATGATGTGCTCCCAGTCGGCAGGCTCCATCTCCAGAAATTTGGCGAACGTGCCGATGCCGGCATTATTCAGCAGCACATCAATGGGGCCAAGCTCCTGCTGTACCTGGGCCACGGCCGCATCTACGGCGGCGCGGTCAGCTATATCCGCTACTACGGAGGAGGTTTTCACCCCGAACTTACTGGTTTCGGCGGCCAGGGTCTGCAGGTTGCTTTGAGTACGGGCCAGCAGGCCTACGTGTACGCCTTCGGCCGCCAGGGCCAGCGCGGCGGGGGGGGGCCCCCCCGTTGCACCCCCCCGGCCCCGCGGGGGTGT
>CAXUEM010000288.1:3020-4127 GCA_964249885.1 uncultured Hymenobacter sp.
GCCCACCTGTACGCCTTCGTGGGCCAGCGACACGGCCACGGCGCGCCCGATGCCTTTGCCCGCGCCCGTGACGAGGGCTGTTTTTCCTTTTAGGGATTCCATGAGTTGGCGATTGAAAGAAGGATAGTAAAACGCATGGTAAGCCTGAGGGTTAGCCTCGGTAAGAACTCCGCGGCAGCAAGCCAAGCGAGTTGCGTAGCCACAAGCAAGCCGGCCTACTTGGCACAACAACTCAGTTGCGCCGCGGGCTTTTGTAATTTGGCGCTCAGCTTTCCTCACCTGGCTTTCCCCCGTGCGCATCGCCCACACCCGACTACCTTTCAGGCTGCTGAAGCGCGGGAAGCTCCTGGGCCTGCTCGTCGGGCTGGCGCTCAGCAGTTGCGCTGCCCGACCCCCGCGCGAAACCGGCCCGTTCCGCAAGCCGGATTTAGTAGAGCTAATCAGGCTCGACCCAACCATTGCGCTGGATATTCGCTACGCCACGCCGCGCAACTTTGTCGGCCGGGCCGTGTACGAGCAGGCGCGGGCGTTTCTGCAGCGGCCGGCGGCCGAGGCCTTGGTGCAAGTAGATCAGGAGTTGCGGCCGCTGGGCTACCGGCTGCTGGTGTACGACGGCTACCGGCCCTGGCGCGTTACCAAGCTGTTCTGGGACCTCACGCCCGAGGCCAACCGGCAGTTTGTGGCCGACCCCGCCCGCGGCTCGCGCCACAACCGCGGCTGCGCCGTCGATGTGAGCCTGGCGAACCTGGCGACAAGCCAGGTCGTGGCCATGCCCAGCGAGTACGACGAAACCACCGCCCGCGCCGCCACCGCCTACGCCGGCGGCACCGCCGAACAGCGCGCCGCCCGCGACCTGCTCAGAAGCGTGATGGAGCGCCACGGCTTCGCCAACTACGCCGTGGAGTGGTGGCACTACGACTACCAGGACTGGCGGCACTACCCCCTGCTGGACGTGCCGTTCGAGCAGCTTCGCTAATGGGCGCCGCGCGGCCCCCAATGTCCGCGCTGTCCGAGCCCGGCTCCGGCCTAGCCCGTTAGCCGCGGTATGTCTAACGCCCCCCAACCCGCCGCCACCGGCGCCGGGCCCTACACGGCCCGGCGCTACGC
>CAXUEM010000288.1:4302-4516 GCA_964249885.1 uncultured Hymenobacter sp.
GGTGACGGAAGTGGGCGAAACTTATTTCGAGCTCATAACCCTGGCTGGCCACCCCGAGGCCGGCCGCATCCGGTTTGCGGCCCGCCCGCACCCGCGCGAGGCCGGCGGGCTGGAGTTTGAAATCTGCTCCTGGGCGCGGGCCCGCGACGGCCTCGTCGCCTTCGCCTACGACACGCTGGGCGTGGGCCGCCGCGTGCAGGAAGCCACCTGGCGC
>CAXUEM010000289.1:0-4516 GCA_964249885.1 uncultured Hymenobacter sp.
CCCGGGGCGCCAAGGCGGGCAGCGAGGCCGACGCCGACGCCGCGCGCGATGCCCTGGTGCTGGCCCTGGACAAGGAGCTGCAGTACACCAAGCACCGCCTGCAAACCACCGTCGAGGAGATGGAAAGCAGCCTCGAAGAGCTCAAGAGCACGAACGAGGAGCTGCAGAGCGCCAACGAGGAGCTGCAAAGCACCAACGAGGAAACCATGACCAACAAAGAGGAGATGCAGAGCCTCAACGAGGAGCTCATGACCCTCAACCTGGACTACCAGACCAAGAGCGAGGAGCTGACCCGGCTGGCCGCCAACGACGCCAAAAACCTGCTCGCGGCTACCGAAATAGCCATTCTATTCGTCGATAATGAGCTGAAGATTAAGCGCTTCACCCCCGCCGTGGCCGCCATCATCAACCTCTTGCCCGCCGACGAGGGCCGGCCCCTGGCGCACTTTGCCTCCAGCCTGCGCAGCAGCACCCTGCTGGCCGATGCCCAGCAGGTGCTCGACCGGCTGGTGGTGCACGAAAGCCAGGTGCAAACCGCCCGCGGCGAGTGGTTTGCCCTGCGCATCTCGCCCTACCGCACCCTCGACAACTACATCGGCGGGGCCGTCATCACGTTCACCGAAATCAACCAGCTCAAAACCCTGGAGCAGCGCCTGCAAGCCAGCCTGCGCCTGGCCGAGAGCGTAGTAATGGCCGTGCGCGAACCCCTGCTGGCCCTCGACGCCGAGCTGCGCGTGATGAGCCTCAACCCCGCTTTCGCCCAGCTGTTCGGCCTCGACGCCGCCCGCGTGGAGGGCCGCCCGCTGGCCGCCCTCAACGAGGGAGCCTGGCAGCAGCAGCCCGTGCACCAGCGCCTGCTGGCCCTGCTCAGCCCCGCCGGCCCGGCCGAGCTCAACGACCTGACCCTGGAGGCCGACTTTCCGCCCGTCGGCCGCCGCCGCGTCGGCCTGTACGCCCGCCGCCTGCCCGGCAGCGAGCCCGACCAGATTGTGGGCCTGCTGCTGGGCGTGAGCCAGCCGTAGGGCCGTAGGACTGACCCTACGGCTGCTCTGCCCCCCCGGCTGGCTCCTCGACGGGGAAAAAAACGGTGAACGTGGTGCCAACCCCCAGCTGGCTCTGCACCTCGATGCGGCCGCCGGCATTTTCCAGAATGCGTTTGACCATGTACAGGCCCAGGCCGGAGCCCTCGACGTGGGAGTGCAGGCGGCGGAACATGGTGAAAAGCTCCTGCCGCTGGCTTTCGTCGAGGCCCAGGCCGTTGTCGTGCACTTCCAGCACCTGCCAGCCCGGCTCGCGGCGGCCGCGCACCCGCACCAGGGGCCGGCGGTCGGGGCGGTGGTACTTGAGGGCGTTGCTGAGCAGGTTGTAGACGATGGAGCGCAGGTTTTTCTCGGCAAACAGCACGGTCGGGATGGCGCGCACGTCTACTTCGAGGCGGCCGCGGGTTTGGTGCAGCAGCGGGGCCAGGTCCAGGCGCACATCCTCGATGACGGCCGCCAGCGCCACCGGCTCGGCGGGCTGGCCGTGCTCTTTCTGGAGCTTGGTCACGTCGGTGAGGTGTTCGAGCGTGCGCTGAAACCGCTCCACGGCGCCCTCCATCAGGTCGAGGATGTACGACACCTCGCCGGCCGGGCTCTGCTCGGGCAGCTCGCTGCGCAGGGCCTGCAGCAGGCCCTCGATGTTGGTAATGGGCGCCTGCAAGTCGTGCGAGGCGGTGTAGATGAAGTTGTCCAGGTCTACGTTCGTGCGCACGAGCCGCTGGTTGCTGGCCTGCAGCTCGGCGTTGAGGCTCTGGGCCTCGTCGCGCGCCTTGCGCAGCTTTTTGGTCAGGCGGCGCAGGGCCTGCTCGGCCAGCTGCTGCTCGTGCACGTCCACCACCGTGCCGACGATGCCCTCGAACTCGCCGCCGGCGCCGAAGCGCGGCAGGCCGCTGTCCACGGCCCAGCGGTACACGCCGTCGTGCCGGCGCAGGCGGTAGAGGATATGAAACGGCGCTTGCTGGCGGCTGGCGGCCATAAAGGTCGTGCCGGCCGCCTCGGCGTCGTCGGGGTGCACGGCTTGGGTCCAGCCCAGGCCCAGGGCCTGGGCCTCGGTCTGGCCGGTGAAGGCGTACCACTGGGCGTTGAGGTACGTGCACTGGCCCTGGGCATTGGTCACCCAAATCATGGCCGGCACGTTGTCGGCGGTGCGGCGGAAGTAGCTCTCGCTTTCCTCGACCCGGCGCCGGGCCAGCACCTGCTCCGTGACCTCGAAGGCAAAGGCCAGCACGCCGTCCACGGCGCCGGCCAGGTTGCGGCGGGCCTGGTAGGTGAAGGTCCAGATGATTTCCTCGAGCGGGGCGCCTTCGTGGCGGGCCATGAGCAGCGGCAGCTCCTGGGCCACGTAGGTTTCGCCGGTTTCGTATACCCGGCGCGTAATCCCGGGAATGGGCGAGTCGGCCAGCTCGGGCAGGGCTTCGAGCAGCGGTTTGCCCAGCAGCTCGCGGCCCGGAAAGATGAGCTGGTAGGCCGGGTTGACCAGCTGGAAGACCAGTTCCGGCCCGTCGAGGATGACCACGGGCGCCGGCGCCTCCATGAACAGCGTGTGCAGCAGCTGGCGCTGGCGGTCGGCTTCGTGGCGGGCCTGCACCTGGGCCGATACCTCGAAGGCGAAGGTCGAAATGCCCACAATCTCGCCGTTTTCGCGGTAGGCCTGGTAGGTGAAGGTGAAGTGCATCAGCCGGTCGGGCTGGCCGTGGGGCTGGGCCACGAGCAGCGGCAGCTCCTGGCCGAAGTAGGTTTCGCCGGTCTGGTACACGCCGTCGAGCAGGGCCAGTATGCCGGCGGGCACGATTTCGGGCAGGGCCTCGGCCACGGGGCGGCCCAGGAGCTGGCGGTCGGGGAAAAGCTGCTGGTAGGCGACATTCACGTACTCGTAGCGGTGCTCGGGCCCGCGCTGAATGCAGATGGCGGCCGGCGTGTGCTCGAATATCTGGTAGAAGGCCTCGCGGTCCTGGGCCTGGCGCCGGGCGGCGGCCAGCACTTCGGCCTGCAGCTTTTCGGCGCGCTGGCGGTCGTGCACCTGGGCCGTGGTTTCAAACGAGAACGTGAGCACCCCGTCAATCTGGCCGTGCTCGTTGTAGCGGGGCTGCTGCACCACGTTGAAGTAGCGCTCTTCCAGCACCCCGTCCGCGGCCCGGGCTACCGGAATCAGCAGGTCCTGCCCGGCGAAGGGCACGCCCGTCTCGTACACCCGGCGCGTGAGGGCGTAGGCCGGCTGGTCGGCGGCCTCGGGCACGGCCTCGAGCAGGGGCTTGCCCAGCAGGGGGCGGCCCGGCGCCAGGGCCTGATAGGCGGGGTTGGCGAGCTCGTACACCAGCTCGGGCCCGCCCAGAATGCAGATGGCGGCCGGCACCTGCTGAAACAGCCGCTCCAGGCGGGTGGGCTGCTGCTCGGCCTCGGCGCGGGCGGCCTGGGCTTCCTGGGTGCGCGCGCTCACGCGGGCTTCCAGCTCCTGGTTCAGCGCGCTCAGCTCCTGCTCGGTCCGGGCCAGCTCGGCGTTGTTGGCTTGCAGCTCCTCGTTGCTCACCTGCAGCTCCTCGTTGGTGGCGGCCAGCTCCTGGTTCAGGTTCTGGACCTGCTCGGTGGTTTGCACCTGCTCGGTTACGTCGTGGGCAAAGTTCAGCACCCCGTCGATGTCGCCCTGGGTGTTGCGCAGGGCTTGCAGAAACACGTTGAAGTAGCGCGTCTGCAGCCGGCCCGTGCCATCGTAGTTCAGCGTCGCGGGGAAGCGGGCCGCGTAGCGCGGCTGCCCGGTCTGGTACACGTGGTCGAGCAGCTCGAAGAACTCCTGGCCGCCGAGCTCGGGCAGCGCCGCCCGGATGGCGAGGCCGTGGAGGGGGCGGCCCGCAACCAGCTGCTGGTAGGCCGGGCTGACGAGACTGTACACGTGCTCGGGGCCGTGGAAGGTGGCGATGTGGGCCGGCAGCTGCATCAGGATGGTGTGCAGACGCTGGCGCTGGGCTTCGGTTTCGGCGCGGGCGGCTTTTTCGGCGGCCTGGCTTTCGCGCAGGGTCTGCTCCACGGCCGTGCGGGGCTGGTCGGCCGTGTCGGTGAAGCTGACCACCAGCAGCTCGCCGCAGGGCCGGGCGGCGAGGCGGAAGTAATTGTCGATGCCGTCGGCCTGGTAGTTTACCTCAAACGTGTCGGTAGTGGCGGTTTCGTAGGCGCGCCGGTAGTAGTCGAAGACCCCGGTGGCTATCGTTTCGGGGAAAAGGCTATGCAGGGTGCCGCCGGGCTGCTCGGGCAGCCCGACCATGCGCTGGGCGGCGGGGTTGAGGTATTCGATGGCAAAGTCCTGAATACCGGCGGCCGGGTCGGGCCTATAAAGCGGGCGCAGCAGGTTGACGGCCGTCAGGGACACGTCCAGCAAAACGCGCAGCAGCGCGGCGGGAGCGGCAAACAGCTCGGCAGGCGGGAGAGAGGCTGGAACAGCGGGCATAAACAACAAAGTCGGCTTGGTACGTCCAACGCGGATA
>CAXUEM010000290.1:0-2667 GCA_964249885.1 uncultured Hymenobacter sp.
CACCCGGGGCGGCGCAGGATTTAAGGTAAAAGCGGCGCCCCGACGCCTACAGAGGTGCCGGCCCGCCCCGGGTGGGCGTACCTTTGCCGGGCTGCTACCCTGGCTTCGGCCCTGCCTGCTTTTTCTGCAAACAAGCGTTTTCGATGCGTTATTCCGGTCCCCGTCCTGTCAGCGCCTTTGGGCGCTTTGTGTTGCTGCTGCAAGCCATGCTCAACCGGCCCGAACGGGCCGGCGTCATCTGGACCCGCACCTTCGAGGAGGCCGTGCTGCTGGGCTACAACTCGGTTTTCATCGTGGCGCTGGTGAGCACCTTCATCGGGGCCGTGACCTGCGTGCAGATTGCCTACAACATGGTCAATCCGCTAATTCCCATGTCCACGGTGGGCTTCATGGTGCGCGAGATGACCGTGCTGGAGCTGGCGCCCACCATCACCAGCATTGTGCTGGCCGGCAAGGTGGGCTCCAGCATCGCCGGCGGACTGGGCACCATGCGCATCTCGGAGCAGATTGCGGCCCTCGACGCCATGGGCATCAACTCGGCCTCGTACCTGGTCTTGCCGCGGGTGCTGGGCGCCCTGCTCACCTTCCCCCTGCTGGTCATGCTGGCCATGGTACTGGCCCTGCTGGGCGGCTACCTGGCCGGCGTGGCCTCGGGCAGCATGACCGGCGCCGAGTACGTGGAGGGCCTGCGCCTGTCGTTTGTGCCCTATACCATTGTGTTTGCCCTCATCAAGGCGCTGGTGTTTGCGTTTCTGGTCTCGGCCATTTCGGCCTACAAAGGCTACACCATGAGCGGCGGCTCGCTGGAAGTGGGCGCCGCGAGCACGGCGGCGGTGACCAATTCCATCATCGCCATTCTGGTGGCCGACTACGTGCTGGCGCAGACGCTGCTGTAGGGCGCGGCCAAGCTCCGCACTAACTCTGCGCTCCAAACCGGCGTAAGCACGGGCCTGTCCTCTCCGCAACCAGGCCTCTCCTTATGCTCATGCCCAATACTGCCCGCACCAATCCCAGCCGCAGCTCCGCCCGTACCGAATCGTCGTGGTTCGGCACCGCACCCGCGCTGCCCACTTTCCAGCCCCTGCGCGAAGACCTCACGGCCGAAGTCGTGGTCGTGGGCGGCGGCATCGCGGGCCTGACCACGGCCTACCTGCTGAGCAAGGAAGGCCGCGACGTGGTCTTGCTCGAAGACGGCGAGCTGGCCTCGGGCGAGTCGGGCCGCACCACGGCGCACCTGTCGAATGCCCTGGATGACCATTACTTCGACCTCGAAAGCCTCTTCGGAAAGGAAGGCGCCCGGCTGGCCGCCGACAGCCACTCGGCCGCCATTGATACCATCGAGCAGATTGTGCGCGACGAGCAGATAGACTGCGACTTTGCCCGCGTCGACGGCTACCTGTTTCTGCACGAGGAAGGCAACGCCCGCGACCTGAAAAAAGAGCTGGACGCCGCCCACCGCGCCGGCCTGAACGAAGTAGAATATCTAGCCGAGGCCGACAACGTGGGTTTCCGCACCGGCGAGTGCCTGCGCTTTCCGAATCAGGGCCAGTTTCACATTCTCAAGTACCTGCGCGGGCTGGCCCAGGCCATCGTCAAAAACGGCGGGCGCATCTTCACCCACACCCACGTAACTCAGGTGCAGGGCGGCGATAATGCCCAGGTAACGACCACCGAGGGCCACACCGTGCGGGCCTCGGCCGGCGTAGTAGTGGCCACCAATTCGCCTTTCAACGACCGGGTGGTGATGCACACCAAGCAGAGCGCCTACCGCACCTACGTCATCGGGGCGCGGGTGCCCCGGGGCAGCGTGGCGCAGGCCCTGTTCTGGGACATGGGCGACCCGTATCACTACGTGCGGGTGCAGGAGGTGGAGGCCGGGCCCCGGGGCGGCAAAGTCGATTACGACCTGCTGCTGGTGGGCGGCGAAGACCACAAAACCGGCCAGGAAGACCACCCCGAGCAGGCTTTCGACCGGCTGGAAGCCTGGACCCGGGAGCGGTTTCCGTACCTGACCGGCATCGAGTTCCGCTGGTCGGGGCAGGTGCTGGAGCCCAACGACAGTCTGGGCTTCATCGGCCGCAACCCACTGGATTCGGACAATGTGTTCATCATCACCGGCGACTCCGGCCACGGCATGACCCACGGCACCATCGGTGGCCTGCTGGTTACGGACTTGCTGCTGGACCGCGAAAATCCCTGGGCCAAGATTTACGACCCCGGCCGCATCACGCTCAGCCTGCAGAACGTCAAGGAGTTTGTGAAGGAAAACGTGAACGTGGCCTCGGAATACACCGAGTTGCTCACGGGCGGCGACGTGAGCCGAGAAGAGCAAATCAAGCCCGGCGAGGGCGCGGTGCTGCGCCGAGGCCTGGCCAAAGTGGCCGTCTACAAGGATGAGGCCGGCGCCACCCACGCCTGCTCGGCCATTTGCCCGCACTTGGGCTGCGTGGTGCACTGGAACGGCCTGGAAAAAAGCTGGGACTGCCCCTGTCACGGCTCCCGCTTCGATGCCTTCGGCGCCCTGCTCATGGGCCCGGCCAACTCAGACCTGACGCCGGTAGCGGAAAGCTAGCCGCCCGGCGCAAGAAGCCAAAAGCGGCCCGCGGGGGGGGGACCCCCCCCCCCGCCGCGTTTGGGGTCTTGGCCGCAGGGACCGGGGCGGGGGGG
>CAXUEM010000290.1:2677-4505 GCA_964249885.1 uncultured Hymenobacter sp.
GAACCGCTCGCCCCCGGCCCAAACACCCAAACCGGGGCGGGGGGGGGGCAAACCCCGGGGCGGCCCGCTTTTGGCTTCTTGCCCGAAGTCAGCTGGCCTGCTGGTCGTCTTTGTTATAGAGGCCCGACCGGGTTGGATAGGCACTTGGGCGTTCACCGCCTCCCACCAAACTACGCGCGGCATATAGCTGCGCGCAACTCATAATCAGTAGAAATTCCATTTATGCCCACCCGCAAAACTGCCAGCGCGGCTTTCCCGAATGTGCCCCGCGGTGTGCTCATCGCCATTGGCGGCCACGAAGACAAAACCCCGGATACTTATAACGACAGCGAAAATACCTCCAACGTCATTCTGCGCCGTTTTCTGGAGGAAATCAAGCTCGACGGCCCCGTGCTGGTGGTGCCCATTGCCTCGGAGCACCCGGAGGAGGCCGCCGCCGACTACCTGGCCGTATTTGCGACGCTGGGCGTGAAGCGCGTGGAAGTGCTGGACGTGCGCGAGCGCAGCGAGGCCGACAGCGAACACAACATGCGCCTGCTGAATGAGGCCGCCGCCCTCATGTTCACGGGCGGCGACCAGCTGCGGCTGACGGCCCTGCTGGGCGGCACGCGCTGGCTGCGCCGCCTCAAGGAGCGCTACTGGCAGGAAGAGTTCGTGCTGGCCGGCACCTCGGCCGGAGCGGCGGCCATGAGCACACCCATGATTTACCAGGGCCGCAACAACGCCGGCATGCGCAAGGGCGAGATTCAGGTCACCATCGGCCTGCAGTTTCTGCCCGCCGTGGCCATCGACACGCACTTTGTACGCCGGGGCCGCATCGTACGCATGGCCCAGATTATTGCCGCCAACCCCGGCTGCCTGGGCCTGGGCCTGGAAGAAGACACCGGCCTCGTCATCCGCGAAGGCCGCGAGCTGGAGGTTATCGGCTCGGGCGTGGTGACCGTGGTGCAGGGCCAGGAAAGCACCGAAACCAATCTGCACCGCATCAAATCGGGCCAGCCCTTCACCATCCGCAACCTCGATTTGCACATTCTCAGCTGCGGCGAGCGGTTCACCCTGCCCGACCCGAGTTAGGGGGAAGAGTTAAAAGAACGTCATGCTGAGCAAAGCGAAGCATCTCGCCAGCGTAAGTATTTAATCGTTGTGTAGTATCGATTACTGCCGCGGTAGAGATGCTTCGCTGCGCGCAGCATGACGTTCTTTTGGCTTCCTGCTCCCAACGCCTTCCCTTCCGCCTCCATGCGCCACGTCGCCGACATTCCGCACCCGCACGTCAAAATCACCCTGCTGGCCTGGAACGGCAAGTTTCTGCTCAAGCTGGAGCAGGGTAACCTGGAACAGACTTATAAAGTAGCCGAGCTGGATTTGCTCGCCGGCACCGACGCCGAGGTGCGCGAGCTGCTGGATGAGGAGTTTCTGGCCGCCGCCGTGGCCCGCTTCGCCGGTATGCGCGCCGACTTGCAGGCCGCTTTCGAGCGGCAGGAGCTGCGCTGAGGCCAATTGTTAAATTGAGAACTCTGCCCAGGCCCGGCCCCGAACTCCCGGCTCCCGCCCGGAAAGAGTAGCCTTTTCCGCCGTCTCTTCGTTTGTCCTCTTATGACTCCTTCGTCGCCCGATACTTCCCCGCTGGAAGCCCTGCGCCAGCTCAAGGCCCTGCTCGACCAGGGCGCCATCACCGCCGCCGAGTACTATACGCTCAAGCAGCGGCGGCTGGCCGGGCCGGCCCGGCCCGCTGCCACAACGGCTACCACCACGTTCAGCGCCGCCGACACCCCGCCGCCGCCCCTGCCAGCAGGGGAGCAGACGTCCACGCCGCCCGCACCCCCTG
>CAXUEM010000291.1:0-1605 GCA_964249885.1 uncultured Hymenobacter sp.
GCACCACTTGGTAGATGCCAGCTGTCAGGCCGCTTACCGACAGCTGGCTCTCGGTGGCCGCCTGCCGGTGCACCAGCTGGCCCAGCGCCGAGTAGACCCGAATCTGCTGGTCCGGGCCAGGCGCGGCGCTCAAGACCAACCTGATGGTTTCGCTGCCGCCGGCCGGGTTGGGGTACACGCTGAAGGCCGGGGCTTTGCCCGCGGGCGGGGCCAGCACCAGCACCTGCGAAAAGGTGACCGTCCCGTCGAGGTCTACCTGCCGCAGGCGGTAGTAGCGCAGCATGCCCGCCGGGGCCGGCAACTGGTCAGGGAAGTGGTAGCGGCGCAGGCTGCTGTGGCCCGCCGCCGCCACCTTGCCCACGGCCTGGAACTGCAGGGCCGGGCGGGCGGCGTCGCCCGTGGTCGGCAGCGCCGTGGCCCGCTCCACCACAAACTCCCGGCTGTTTTGCTCGGTGGCGGTTTGCCAGCGCAGGTCCACCAGCTTGCCCGTCCACTGAGCCGTGAAGCTGCTCAGCTGCACCGGCAACGGGGTCAGCGGGGCGATGAGTAGCGGCAGGCCCAGGGGCTTGTCGTCGGCGAAGGCGTAGTGCACGCGGGTGCTGCTCAGCGCGGCCAGCCCGGGGGCTACCTCCAACTCTACCCAGCCAAAATCGCGGGTCGTGGCAAACGACACCTCCTGCTGGCCATTGGGCAGCAGGCTCAGGCTGAGCACGTCGGCACCGCTGCGGCTTTCCAGCAGGGTCTTGCCATCGGCGGCGTAGGTGTTGAGGCGAATCTTATTCAGGGCGGCGGCATCCAGCAGGCCGGTGCCCAGGCTCAGGGCCAGGCCCGCGCGGTTGCCGGCGCGGCCCTGCCCATTGAGCTGCAGCTTCAGGCTGACGTTGCTGACGGCACTGACCGGCTGGTTCAGCTCGGCGTACGAATCAGGGCTGGTCGAGCTGTCGGCGGCCCGCTCGGGGTTTTTAACCGAGCACAGCAGGCACACGCCGCCGTAGCTGACCTCGTAGTGCCCGCTGCCGCTGGCGAAGTTCGACAGCACCGGGTTGGCGGGCTCGAAGGCGCTGGGCTCCAGGCCGAAGCCGTAGTACACCCGCAAATCGTCGAGGGCCGTGGCCGTGCCGATGCGCTCGATGCTCACCTCATTGAATTCCAGCTTGCTGGGAAAGCTCACCTGGGCCTGCCCGTTGGGCAGCAGGTTCAGCTCCAGCAGGCCGGCGCCGGTCGCGGTTTCCTGCAGCTGCCCGTTTTTGTAGGTGAGCACCCGCAGGCCGCTCAGCAGGCCCACGTCCAGCAGTTCCTCGCTGCCAATTACAAAGCCGGCCCGGCTGCCCGCCGGGGCGCGGCCTTCCAGCCCCACCCGCAGCGTGGGCGGGCAAGCCACCGACAGCACGTTCTGCAGGGTGGCGTAGTTGGTCAGGTTGAAGTCCACGGCGTTGGCGGGGTTGCGCACGTCGGTGTTCACGCACACCTCCACGGTGCCATCCTGCTGGGTGCCGGTGGTAGTGAAGTGCCCCTGCGGGTCAGCAAAGCGCGAAACCACGCCGAGCGCCTGGGTCTGGGAGCTAGGCGGCAGGCCGTAGCCGTAATACACATTAACGGCATAAT
>CAXUEM010000291.1:1615-4498 GCA_964249885.1 uncultured Hymenobacter sp.
CAGCCGGCTGACAAAGTCCAGCGGCGTAGGCCGGTCGGAGCCGGCGCCAAGCAGGGAGGCCCGCACCACCTCGGGGCGCAGCACCCGGCTTTCGCGCAGCTGGGCCGCCCCGCCGCCCTCGGGCGCCAGGTAGGTGCGGATGGTCAGGCTGGGCAGGGTGGCCAAGTTGAGCAGGCCGCTGCCGTTGGCCAGCAGGGCCCCGGCCCGGTAGCCGGCGGGGGCGGTGCCGCCCAGCAGGGGCAGGCGCAGGCGGCGGGTCCCTTCGCTGCTTGCGCGCAACTCGGTGGGCGCGACCGGGCCGTGGGGGTTAGCCACCGAATAGTAGGCGGGCAGTGGCGCGGCGCGGCCTTTCAAGCCCAACGTGAGACTTAGCAGCAGGCCCCGCACCAGCCGGTGCCAGACGGAATTGGCGGACGTTTTCAGGAAGATAGACATAGCAGTAGAGCGTTAGCAGCACGAACAATTCTCTCTTCTCTCTGCAACTGCCCGACCACAATAGTAGGCCGGAGTTATTGCCTTGTTTTCAACCCCTTATGAACTTCGCCTAAAAGGCGCTTGTCCCATTTTGGGAATTGCTTCCTTACTTGGGAACCGCCGGCCAAACCCGCCCCTCTGCTAACTGCGCGTACTAACCTATATAGCGCGCCGGCGAGGTATATGCTGGCCACCAGCTGCCGGCTCCCGCCGGCCGGGTCAGCCCCGGCCGTCTGCCCAATTCCTCCTGGTCCGGACGCCCAAACGGGGCGGCCAGGGCTAGGTCACACTCTCTTCTGCCTCTATGAAAACACCCTTTACTCTGCCCATCTTCGTGGTGGCGGCAGACGCGCGCTATGGCGAGCTGCTGGCCCACAAGCTGGAACTGAACCCCGACTACACCGTGTCCCGGTTTGCCGCGGATGCCGAGTGGCCGGCCAACCCCGTCCCGGCGCCGGAGCTTATTGTGCTGGAGCTGGCGGGCAAGGCCGCCGACGGCCGCATCCTGCAGCAGCTGCGCGCCCGCTGGCCGGCGGCGGCGCTGGTGCTGATTTCGGGCCGGCCGGAAGACAGCACCGCGCTGCAGCGGTTCTCATCGGGCGGCTACGAGTACCTGGCCAAAAACGAGAATACCCTGGAGCGGGTCTGGCAGCTGGCGCTGCAGGTAAGCCAGCAGGTGCGCCTACGCCGCGAAAACGAGCGCCAGCGCCAGCAAATCAGCCTCCGCTACGAGTCGCAGCACACTATTCTGGGCGAGCACGCCTCTATGCAGCAGCTGCACAAGCTGATTGCCAAAGCCGCCAGCGCCAGCATTACGGTGAGCATCAGCGGCGAGACGGGCACGGGCAAAGAACTGGTGGCCAAGGCCATTCACTTTAATTCGAAGCGGGCCGGCCAGCCGTTCGTGGCCGTCAACATGGCGGCCATCCCGCGCGAGCTGCTGGAGAGCGAGCTGTTCGGGCACGAGAAGGGCGCCTTTACGGGCGCCGTGGCGCGGCGCGTGGGCCGCTTCGAGGAAGCCAACGGCGGCACCATTTTTCTGGACGAGGTAGCCGACCTGGAGCTGGGCCTGCAGGCCCAGCTGCTGCGCGTGCTGCAGGAGCGGGAGGTGACGCGGGTGGGCGGCACCCAGCGGGTGGCCTTCGATGTGCGCCTGATTGTGGCCACGCACCGCGACCTGACCCAGGAAGTAGCCGCCGGCCGCTTTCGCGAAGACCTGTACTACCGCCTGCTAGGCCTGCCCATCGAGCTGCCGCCCCTGCGCGAGCGCGGCGACGATGTGCTGCTGCTGGCCGATGCCTTTCTGCGCGACTTCTGCCTGCAGAACAGCCTGCCGCTGCGCCAGCTCACCATCTGCGCCCAGAAAGTGCTGCGGGACCACCCGTTTCCGGGCAACGTGCGCGAGCTCAAGGCCGTGGTCGAGCTGGCCGCCGTGCTGGCCGAGGACAATTTAATTCGGCCCCAGGACCTGACGCTGCGCGCGCCGGCTCCCGCGCCTGCCGCCCGCGCCCCCGACCGGTCTTTGCGCCAGCAAACCTTGGATATTATTCAGGTCTGCCTCGATGAGGCCAAGGGCGACGTGGTGCTGGCAGCCCAGCGCCTGAGCATCGGCAAGTCGACCATCTACCGGCTGCTGCAAACCCAGCACGTGCACCTGCCCTAGCCCGGCCGCCGGCGCTGCTTTTTCCAACCCGCGGCCGGGCAGCGCGGTTAGAGTTGCTGTGCCCCTGACTTCTCCTTCTCTATCTCCTTCTTCTTCTTCTCTGCCCATGCTCGACGCCGTGGTTATCGGCGCCGGGCAGGCCGGCCTCGCGGCGGGCTATTACCTGCAAAAGGCCGGCGCCCGCTTTGTCATCCTGGAAACCGGCCCCGCCGTGGGCCACAGCTGGACCAGCCGCTACGACTCGCTGCGCCTGTTCTCGCCGGCCTGGACCAGCGCCCTGCCCGGCCGGCCCTGGCCCGGCAACCCGCTGCGTTACCCCAGCAAGGATGAAACCGCCGCCTACCTGGCCGATTACGCCGCCCACTTCGGCCTGCCCGTGCAGCTCGGCACGCCGGTGAGCAGCGTCGTTGCCTTGCCCGCACCCCCTGCTGGCGCCGGCGGCGCGGCCTACTGCTACCTCGTGGGGGCGGCCACCGGTCAGCAGTGGGCCACGCGGCGCGTCATTATCAGCACCGGGCCCTACCAGACGCCTAACATTCCGGGCTTTGCGGCGGAGTTGCCGGCCAAGGTGCAGCAGCTCAGCTCCCAGGACTACCGGCGGCCGGCCCAGCTGCCCGGCACGGGGCCGGTGGCCGTGGTGGGCTCCGGCAACTCGGCCCTGCAGATTGCGGCCGACCTGGCTGCCACCGGCCGCCCGGTGTTCGTGGCCTTCGATGAAAAAACGCCCGCCCTGCCCAACAACACCC
>CAXUEM010000292.1:0-507 GCA_964249885.1 uncultured Hymenobacter sp.
GCACCATAACCAAAAAGTAAGGCGGAAAGTCTCAGGCCGTTGGGCGCCCGGCCAAAAAAAGCCCTGGCCCCCGGCCGGAAAACCGGCTACTTTTGCAGCCGCCCGCCGCGCCGGCCCGAAATTTGGCCACCACTGGCCCGGGCAAAACAATACTACGCAAAACTTCCCACCCCGGGCATGGCCCTTCTGACGCTGCTTACGGACTTCGGCTACCGCGACCACTACGTAGCCGCGCTGAAGGCGCGCCTGCTCCAGCTCGACCCGGCCGTGCAGCTGCTCGACCTAAGCCACGCCGTCGAGCCGTTCAACATTGCCCACGCCGTGTACGTGCTGGGCGCCGTGTACCAGGATTTTCCGGCCGGCACCGTGCACCTGGTGGGCGTGTCTGACTTTGGCCGGGGCCAGGGCGCTACCCCCGGCTGGCACGCCGCCCGCCACCAGGGCCACTACTTCGTTAGCGCCGATAATGGCCTGCTGGCCCTGCTTAGCGAGGGCCGCCCCGACGAG
>CAXUEM010000292.1:517-4489 GCA_964249885.1 uncultured Hymenobacter sp.
TGGTGACCCTGCCCGGCCCGGCCAACGGCCAGCTGGCCTCGCCCACCCGCGACGTGCTGGCGCCCGCCGCCGTTCGCCTGGCCCAGGGCGAGTCGCTCAGCGCCCTCGGCCTGCCCGCCCCGGAGCTGTACCAGCTCTTGAACCGGCAGTTGCGCCTGCAGGACAACCGCATCACCGGCCACGTGGTGCACGTGGACCACTACGGCAATCTGATTACGAACATCTCGCGCACGGCCGTGGAAGTGGTGGGCCGGGGCCGCCCGCCCGCCGTGCACTTCGCCCGCGAAACCGTGCGCGACATTCTGCCCCATTTCGCCGCCGGCGAACCCGGCGGGGCCGTGTGCACCTACAACTCCCGCGACTGCCTCTGCATCGGCATCGGCCAGGGCCACGCCGCCGAGCTGCTGGGCATGTACTACGACTCGCAGGTCGATGTGCGCTTCGCGGCGGATTGAGTTAAAAAGGAAGCATTAAAAGGGAAAAGGACCGCCTGACGAATCAGGCGGTCCTTTTCCCTTTTAATGCTTCCTTTTTAACTTATTTCAGCCCGCCTTTCAGGTCGGCTACGGCCACGCTCTGCGCGTCCTTGGCGTCGGGAATCACGGCGGCCATACCGAAGAACTCGTGGGACGTGCCGTCGTAGAGCTTGTAGTTCACTTTCACGCCGGCGGCCTGCAGCTTGTCGGCCAGGGTTTTGCCCTCGCTGGTCAGCGGGTCATACTCGGCGGCGATGATGGTGGTGGCGGGCAGGCCTTTGAGGTTGGCGTTTACCAGATCGATGCGCGGGTCTTTGCCATCGGCGGGGGTGCGCAGGTAGTGCTTGAAGAACCAGCCCATGCCGCCTTTGTCGAGGGGCTTGTAGCCGGCCTCGCTGGCTTTATACGAAGGCGTATTCTGGTCGTAGCCGGCAATGGGGTACACCAGCAGCTGATACTTGGGCAGCGCTACTTTTCGGTCGCGGGCCATCATGCTCACGGCGCAGGCCAGGTTGCCGCCGGCACTTTCACCGGCCACGGCCACCTTGTTGGGGTCACCTTTGATGCTGGCGGCGTTTTTCAGGGTCCACTGGTAGGCAGCAAACGAGTCGTCGTGGGCCGTCGGAAACTTATGCTCCGGCGCCTGCCGGTACGCCACTGATACCACCACGGCGCCGGCCTGCTCGCACAGGGCCTGGGCCGAGGCATGGTAGGTGTCGAGGTTGGCAATAACCCAGCCGCCGCCGTGGTAGTACACGATAACCGGGTAGGGCGCCGTGCCGCCCTTAGGCGTGTAGATGCGGGCTTTCACGCCGCCCAGCGACCGGCTGGCCGTGTCGCAGTTCAGCGGTGGCGTCGGAATTTTGCTTACGCGCATCTGCTTATTGGCGGCTTCGGTGGGGCCGGGCTGCTTGCGGGCTTCCTTGGGCGTGAGCGTAGGCAGAGGCTTGGGCGCAAAGCTTTGCAGCTGCTCGAGCACGGCGGCCTGCTCGTCGTCCAGATTAGGTCCCCAGGCGGGCTTGGGACCGGTGGGTTTTACTTCGCCGGCCGGGCCATTGGCGGCCATGCCGGTGGTGTCGCCCACGGTGGGCGCGGCGGGGCTGTCGGCCACCACAGTGGCGGTAGAGTCGGCTTCGGTGGCGGTGGGTTGGCTGTTGCAGGAAGCCAGCAGGCCCCCGCTCACCAAGCCGGCTAGCACAAAACGGGCAGAAAGAATACGCATAACGGGTGTTGAGGTGAAAAGAAAGAAGCAAGAAGATGCGCCTTCCTTTACGCGGCTAGGTCCTGGGGGTTGGTGGTAGCTTTGCTGGACTGGATTATTTTCCGGGCTAACAGGGTTTATCTGCGGGCTGAGCGCCTCCACAGCTTCGCGGCGGCCTGTTTGCTTTTTACTTATGCTGATTCGCATTGTGCGCCTGACGTTCGCCCCGGCCCAGGTTCCGGCTTTCCTGGCCTTGTTCGACGAAACCAAGGCGCAGATTCGGGCGCAGCCGGGCTGCCTGCGCCTGGAGCTGTGGCAGGATGCCGACGAGCCCCAGGTTTTCTGCACCCACAGCCACTGGGAAAACCAGGCCGCCCTGGATGCCTACCGCCGCTCGGCGCTGTTCGGGCAAGTGTGGCCGGCCACCAAAAAGCTGTTCGCGGCCCCGCCGCTGGCGTTTTCCTCGCATATCATAGCCGGGGCAGATGAAGCCGCAGATGGCCGCTTAGAATCGAATTTATTCAGCTAGCAGAAGTACTTTATTGACTTATTGGCTGGTTGCACCGGCCTTAAACCAGCTAAAAACCCCGCGCAGATGAATGGGGCCGGGACAAATCCGTACAACCAAAATGAATCCGCCAGCAGAGCGTCATCTGCCCCATCTGCAATATGGATTACTTCGAGTTCTACGGCCTGCCCGAAACCTTCACGCCCGACCCGGCCGCGCTGCAAGCCACCTACTACCGCCTGAGCCGGGAGTACCACCCCGACTTTCACGCCACCAAGAGCCCCGCCGAGCAGGCCGAGATGCTACGCCTGAGCACCCTCAACACCGACGCCTACCGCACTCTCGCCGACCCCGACCGCCGCATGGCTTACCTGCTGCGCCAGCAGGGCCTGCTCGATGAGGGCAGCAGCCAAGAGCAGCTGCCGCCGGACTTCCTCATGGACGTCATGGACCTGAACGAGCAGCTCATGGAAGCCGAAGCCGGCGACCAGCAGGCCCTGGCCACGCTCAACGCGGAGGTAGCCGCCCTGAGTGAGGGGCTGGAGGCGGGCATCACCCCCCTGCTGGCCGGCTACGCGGCCCTGCCCGCCGACCACCGCCCGGCGGCCCTGCAGCAGATTCGGACTTACTATTTAAAAAAGCGCTACCTCTTGCGGCTTCAGGAGCAGGCCGCTACCTTTGCGGCCCGTTCCTGATACCGGCCAGGGCGGATTTGTTCTTCTCAGCTCATCCTGCCCGGATGGCGGAACCGGTAGACGCGTTGGTCTCAAACACCAATACCGCAAGGTGTGCCGGTTCGACTCCGGCTCCGGGTACAAAGGCATAATGCAGTTGCGAGGAGCCGTAGGGCCCGAACAGCCCCACCAGCTAGCTGGTGGGGCTGTTTAATTTTAGCAAATACTGCTGGGCACCAACCCCGCCGGCGCCGCCCGCGTCTTACCTCGCATGACGAATCGTTGGAATCTGACGGGCCGCCGGGCCCTGGTTACCGGCGCCACCAAGGGCATCGGCCGGGCCGTGGCCGAAGAGCTGCTGGCCCTGGGGGCGCAGGTGCTCATTGTGGCCCGCGACGCGGCCGAAGTCGCCCAAACCGTGGCCGACTGGCAAGCGCAGGGCCTGCCTGCCACCGGCCTGGCCGCCGATGTAAGCACTGAGGCCGGCCGCACCGCCATCTTCGAACAGGTGAACAGGCAGTGGCAGGGGCTGGACCTGCTCATCAACAACGTGGGCACCAACATCCGCAAGAGCTTTAATGACTACAGCACGGCCGAGTACGAGCAGCTGTTTCAGATTAACCTGTTCAGTGTGATTGAGATGTGCCGGGCCGCCTACCCCCTGCTGGCCGCCTCGGGCCAGGGCGCGGTGGTCAATATCGGCTCGGTGGCCGGGCGCTTCGATGTGGGCACCGGCGCGCCCTACGGCATGACCAAGGCCGCCGAGGAGCAGCTGGCCCGCCACCTGGCCGTGGAGTGGGCGCCCGCCGGCATTCGGGTCAATACCGTCTCGCCCTGGTTTATTCACACCCCGCTGACCAAGACCTACCTGGCCCGCCCCGACATCCTGGCCAAGGTAGAGGCCCGCACGCCGCTGGCCCGCGTGGGCGAGCCGGCCGAGGTGGCCGCGGCCGTGGCGTTTCTGTGTTTGCCCAGCGCCTCCTACATCACTGGGCAGTGCCTGCTGGTAGATGGCGGCCTGAGCGCCAAAGGCATGTAAGTAGAGAAGCCAGCAGGGGGTAGCTACCTACCCAAATGCGGCTACGCCTCCGCGTGCAGCTCGGCCCGCAGGGC
>CAXUEM010000293.1:0-4446 GCA_964249885.1 uncultured Hymenobacter sp.
GCCCAGCCCGCCGGCGGTGCTCCAGGCCGTGCGCAGGCGGCGGTGGATGGCTCCCACCTGCATGGTGCCGAACATGCCGCGCAGGAAGGCCGGAATAGGGGCGATGCCGCCGCCGTACATGCTCATAATCACGCAGCACGCCACCACAAACAAAGCCAGCGAGGCACTGGCCGCCAGGGTGGGCACCAGGGCGTAGAGGGCAATGCCCAGGCCGAAATATATCATGTAGGTGGGCTTGCGGCCCAGCTTGTCGGAGGCCGACGACCAGAAGAAGCGCCCGAGCAGGTTAAATAGGCTGAGCAGGCCCACGAAACCCGCCGCCGCCGCCGCCGTCACGCCCCGGCCCGCGCCCATGGCGCCGTCCGAAAACGACTCCTGGATAAGCGGCGAGGCTGATTCGAGCACGCCGATGCCGGCCGTTACGTTCATGCACAGCACCACCCACAGGAGCCAGAACTGCGGCGTCTTGATGGCGTTGTCGGCGTCAACATTGGCCGTGGTTATCATCGTGTTCTGCTGGGTGCTGGGCACGTAGCCCTCGGGTTTCCAGCCCTCGGCCGGCACCCGGATGGTGAACACCCCGAACATCATAAACAGCAGGTAAATTAGACCCATGGCAATGAACGTGGGCGCCACGCCCATGGGCGCCGAGTCTTTGAAATAGCCCATCAGGGCCACGGCCAGCGGCGAGCCTATCATGGCGCCGCCGCCAAAACCCATGATGGCCATGCCCGTGGCCACGCCCGGCCGGTCGGGAAACCACTTAATCAGGGTGCTGACCGGCGAGATGTAGCCGATACCCAGCCCGCAGCCGCCCACGAAGCCGTAGCCGAAATACACAAGCCAGATGTTGTGCAGGTGCACGCCCAGCGAGGCAATCAGGAAGCCGCCGCCGAAGCACAGGGCCGAGGCCAGCATGGCCTTGCGCGGCCCCACCCGCTCCAGCCATTTGCCAAACACGGCCGCCGAAAGCCCAAGCAGCACGATGGCAATGGAGAAGATAACGGCCAGTTGTCCCGGGGTCCAGTCCAGCGCATCGGGCTTGTCCACGTTGCCGCTGATGAGCGCACCCATCGGCTTCTTAAACACCGAAAAAGCGTAAGCCTGCCCGATGGCCAGGTGAATGGCCAGCGCGGCGGGCGGCACCAGCCAGCGGCTGTAGCCGGGCGGCGCAATGGTGCGGCTGCGGTCGAGAAAGGAGGAGGTGTCGGCCATTAGAAGAGCGGAAATTAGGTTTTGGTGACGGGCAGGCGCGGAGCAGTTCAAAGCCCGCTGCATTGCGACGCTCGGGCCGGCCAGCAGGGGGTCGGACTGAGTGTCAGCAAGGTAGCGGGCTTTTCGTCGTTTTGGCGCGCGCGCGCCGGCAAACATTGCTAATCAGCTATAGCCGGCGCCGTGGCCGGGGTTCGGGCCGGGTAGCTTAGCGGCCGGCGGCCGGCGCGGGCGGCGGGGTGCTCAGCGAGCGCAGGTCCTTGACCGTGCGGTTGGCTTGCAGGGCCTTGAATTCGGCCTGCCAGGCGCGGATGCGCAGCTCGTCTTTGGCGGGCAGGTCGAGCCGCACACGGGCCAGCTCGGCATTCAGGCGGCGGTAGGTGTCGTTGGCGTAGTCCCAGTCGCGGGCCGTCCACTGGCGGCGGGTAGCGCGGGTCTGGCGCAGAAACTGGGCGTAGGCATCCGGAATGCTGGTGGCCGTGAGCGTGCCGAGCTGGCCGTTGAACGAGCCCAGCAGGTACTGGTCGGCCGCGGCCTGCTTGGCCGACTGCAGGGGCTGGCTTTTGCGGGCCCGGTTCAGGGAGTCGAGGCGGGCGGCGGTGCTGGCCACGCGGCGCAGGCTGCTGCCGGCGCGGCGGGCCACGGTGTCCAGCTCGCTCAGGCCGTCGCGGGCGGCGGCCTGCCGCTCGCGCGGAGTGGAGTCGCAGGCAGTGAGCAGCCGCGCCGGCAGGGCCAGCAGGGCAGAGAAGCGAAGAAGGCGGAAGGGCAGCATAGCAGGGGAGTAGGTGAAACGACACACACGGCGCCTACAGCGCCGCGCGCCGGCCGGCACCGACGGCGGTCAGGTATTTTCAACGAAGCACCGGTCCTCCGGGTTAGCAGGCCCGCGGCCCTGGGCTGCCCGCAACCGATTGCGGGCTAGCGCGACAAGAGCCGGAACGTGAAGGGCAGCTCGTATTCCACGGGCACGGCCCGCGAGCCCACACGGGCCGGAATCCACTGGTCGGGAATTTTCTGACTTACCCGCAGCGCTTCCTCGTCGCAGCCGCCGCCCAGGCGCTGCACCACATGGTGCCCGGAGGCGCGGCCCAGCGTATCGACGGTAATGCCAATAAGCACTTTGCCCTGAATCTGCTTGTCCTGCGCCGCCTGCGGGTAATTTACCTTCGAGGTGTAGGAAGCCAGCGCCGCATCGCCGCCGATGTAGAGCGGCGGCTGGTCTACCAGCCGCCGCGTCCACTGCCCGGGGCTAAGCTCGGTGTTATAGGTCATTTGCTCTACGGGCCGGTAGTAGAGCAGCTTTTTGGCGGTGTGGTCGTAGCGCATCACCGTTACCTGCCGTTTGGAGGCAGTATAGCCGTAGTATTCCCACTCGCCGACTTTCTGCTTGTTTTCAAGCACGCCGCTTTCCCACTGAGTTTTACGGCTCTGCTGTGCGAGCAGCGGCGCGGGTATAAAAACGAATAAAATAAACGCCAATCGATAAATAGTATTTTTCGTAGTCATAATGGGGCGGGAAGAGGAAAAAGCAATGTCGCCTAGCAAGTTGCCGGGTCCGTCCGAAAGTTAGCTGCTGCTGCGCACTTCCCAAAATCCTACCCCAACTCCGAGTCGCCACCCTCGTCCAGCCTTTCCTGCAGTTCGCGGCGCTGCGCGGCCAAGCCGGGCAGGTGCGGGCACAGGACGGCCAGCCGATCGAGCGTCCGCAGCGCGCGGCGGTTTTCGCCCAGCTGCCGCAGGATGGTGGCCTGCCCGCTCAGGGCCCCGAAGTGCCGGGGCTCGCGGCGCAGGGTTTCGGCAATGTCGAGCAGGGAAGCGCGGTACTCGCCGCGCAGGTAGTGGGCCGTGGCGCGCTTGTTCCAGCCCTCGGCGTAGTCGGGGGCGGCCGCAACCAGGGCGTCAAACTCCCGGATGGCGCGGGTGTGGTCGCCGGCGCCCAAGGCCCGCATGCCGGCCTCCAGCGTCTTATCGAGGCCCTGCTGGCCGGTACTGAGCCAGATTTGCCAGATGCCGCTTTGCAGCGCCTCAATCTCGAGCGGCGCCGTGGCCGTGCGCAGGCGGGCAAAGAGGTCGTCGAGCATGGTTGCAATTAGTACGGAGTAACTAGGAATGAGGAATTGCAAACGGGGGCAAAACCGAATTGTTCATTATTAATCACGCCTTACCAATTGAATTAAAACAGCTCTTTGGCCACTTTGCGAATGCTTTCGGCCTTGCCCATGCTGTAGTAGTGCAAGCAGGGCACGCCGTGGGCCATGAGCTCGCGGCTTTGGTTGAGGCACCACTCCACGCCCACGCGGCGCACGTCCTCGGGTGCGGCGCAGTGGCTCACGGCGTCGGCCAGCTCCTCGGGGATGTTGAGGAAAAACGTGCGCGGCAGCAGGGTGAGCTGGCTTTTGGTGGTGAGCGGCTTGAGGCCCGGGATGATGGGCACGGTGATGCCGGCTTCGCGGCAGCGGCGCTCGAACTTGAAAAACTCTTCGTTGTCGAAGAACATCTGCGTCACGATGTAGTCGGCGCCGGCGTCGATTTTGCGCTTGAGGTACTTCATGTCCGAGCCCAGGTTGGGCGCCTCGAAGTGCTTTTCGGGGTAGCCGGCCGTGCCGACGCAGAAGTCGGCGGCCCAGGCGTCGGTGCCCTCACTCTGGAAGTTCTCGTCGTGGTCGTGGTAACGGCCTTTGTTGAGGGCGGCAATCTGGGCAATAAGGCCGTCGGCGTAGGCGTGGCCGTCGGCGTGGGGCTGGAAATGGCCCTCGGTTTTCACCGGGTCGCCGCGCAGGGCCAGCACGTTGTCGATGCCCAGAAAATGCAGGTCAATCAGCGCGTTCTCGGTTTCTTCCTTCGAGAAGCCCCCGCAAATCAGGTGGGGCACGGTATCCACGTCGAAGCGGTTTTTGATGGCCGCGCAGATGGCCACCGTGCCCGGCCGCTTGCGCACGGCCCGCCGCACGAAGCCGCCGCCGGGCCGCTCGCGCAGCACGAATTCCTCGCGGTGGTAGGTCACGTCAATAAACGGCGGCTTGAACTCCAGCAGGGGCTCGATATTCTGAAACAGCGTCTGGATATTTTCGCCCTTGCGCGGGGGCAGTACCTCGAAGGAGAAGAGGGTTTTGCCCTTGGCGCGGGTTAGGTGTTCGGTTACTTTCATGCGGAAACCCCACCCCCGGCCCCTCCCCGATGGGGAGGGGAGAGTTCTAAAGTGGGCTTAAAAATCGGTTGTTTGATGCAATAATT
>CAXUEM010000294.1:0-4389 GCA_964249885.1 uncultured Hymenobacter sp.
CCTCAGCCCGCGCCCATCGTGACGGCCCCGCCCCACGAAGTCGATTTGCACCTCGAAGCCATTCTGCCCAACGGCGGCAAGGATGAGGAGCTCAGCAACGCGGCCATCCTGCGCAAGCAGCTCGACGTGTTCGAGGACGCGCTGACCCGGGCCTTAGCCACCAACATGCACGAAATCGTGTTCATCCACGGCGCCGGCGCCGGGGTGCTACGCAAGGAAATTCACCGCCAGCTCAGCAAAAACAAGGACATCAAGTTCTTTGAGGATGCGCAAAAGGAGAAGTTCGGGTTTGGGGCGACACTTGTGCGGCTGAAGTAGTCAGCCATTCAGGGTTCATAATTCTTCGCAAATGCAATGCACTATCATAGCTCGTCATTGAAGAAAGCAGCACTCGTCGCTCTTATACTGACCACACTTTGTGAAGGAGCACTGGCTTGTTCTTGCACTGAGAAACGTCCAACATTCAGATTAGCTGCTAAGAGGTCTACACTGATTTTCTCAGGGCGACTGGTTGGGGCGGAGTATGATAAGGCAACCACACCGCAGGGCACCTACTCTTATATAAAGTCACTGAAGTTTTTACCCGAAAAAATCTGGCGTGGTGCTCAAACCGACACCATCTCATTGCGTTATGACGCCCTGTCAAATTGCAGCCAGAGTTTCGAGAAAGGCAAAATTTATATCATTTACACCTCTACCGGTGTATCTCCAACCATATGCAAACGGATGATTGAAGAAAATCTGAATGATGAAATCGTCAAACTTGATAGGCGATTCAAAAAAAGGGTTTCTACTCAACAGGCAGCGAAGTAGTACCTTTGCCCGCAGTAATGGGTCGCCCCACCGCGGCGCCGGCGGCAACGCCGGCGACGAGGAAAGTCCGGGCAACGCAGAGCACCCTGCTTCCTAACGGGAAGGACTGGCCAGCGTAAAGCAAACCAGGACAGCCAGTGCCACAGAAAACTACCGCCTACGCACCGGCCTCGGCTGGTGCCGGTAAGGGTGAAAAGGTGCGGTAAGAGCGCACCAGCGGCTGGGTAACCACGCCGGCTGGGTAAACCTCAGGGGTTGAAAGACCAAATAAGCTGGCACGCGCCAGGCTGCGCGAGTAGCCTGGCGCACCGGGCGGCTCGTCCGGCGCCAGCGGGTAGGTTGATGGAGCCTTTCCGCGAGGACTGGCCTAGATAAATGGTGGGGCCGGGCGGGCAACCGTTCGGACAAAACCCGGCTTACAGACCCATTGCGTAAGTTTGGCGGCCGCTTCTTCCCGGAGGCGGCCGCTTTTTTTGAGTTATGAGTTAAAAGTTAAGAGTTATGAGTTGGGCACCGTACCCGCTCGAAACTCCCAACTCATAACTCTTAACTCATAACTCTTAACTCAGACCCATGCCCCGCATTCTCATCATCGACGACGAAAAGGCCATCCGCCACACGCTGAAGGAAATTCTGGAGTTTGAGGGCTACCAGGTCGACCAGGCCGAGGACGGCCCCGCGGGACTGGATTTGCTTATTCAGCAGAAGTACGACGTGGTGCTCTGCGACATCAAGATGCCGCGCATGGACGGCCTCGAAGTGCTGAGCCGGGCCCAGAGCATCGCACCCGACGCGGCCTTTATCATGGTCTCGGCCCACGGCAACATCGAAACCGCCGTCGAAGCCACCAAGAAGGGCGCCTACGACTTCCTGCCCAAGCCGCCCGACCTCAACCGCCTGCTGGTGACTGTGCGCAACGCCCTGGACCGCACCAAATTAGTTACCGAAACCAAGACGCTGAAGAAGAAAATCGGCAAGGGCCACGAGATGGTGGGTGACTCGGCCGCCTTGGCTGCCGTGCGCAAGGCCATCGAGAAAGTGGCGCCCACCGATGCGCGGGTGCTCATCACCGGCCCCAACGGCGCGGGCAAGGAAATGGTGGCCCGGCAGCTGCACGAACTGAGCTCCCGCGCCAGCGGCCCGATGGTGGAAGTGAACTGCGCCGCCATCCCGTCGGAGCTGATTGAGAGCGAGCTGTTTGGCCATGAGAAAGGCTCGTTCACCTCGGCCGTCAAGCAGCGCATCGGCAAATTCGAGCAGGCCGACGGCGGCACCCTATTTCTGGACGAAATCGGCGACATGAGCCTCTCGGCCCAGGCCAAAGTCTTGCGCGCTCTGCAGGAAAACAAAATCACCCGCGTGGGCGGCGAAAAAGAAATTTCGGTGAACGTGCGCGTGCTGGCCGCCACCAATAAAAACCTGCTCCAGGAAATCGCCGAGCGCAGCTTCCGCGAAGACCTGTACCACCGCCTCTCCGTTATCCTCATTCAGGTGCCGGCCCTGAACGAGCGCCGCGAGGACATCCCGGCCCTGATTGAGAAGTTTCTGCAGGACATTGCCGCCGGCTACGGCACCAAGGTCAAGAAAATCAGCCCCGATGCGCTCAAATACCTGCAAGCCCTGGACTGGCGCGGCAACATCCGCGAGCTGCGCAACGTGGTCGAGCGGCTGGTAATTATGAGCGACGACACCATTTCCGGGGCCGACGCCAAAGCATTTGCCGGCAAGTAAAACGACGTGGTGCCACGACGAAAAAGTAGTGGCACCACACCGCCTGCTGGCTACACCGCCAACTGGCTGCAGCCCCGCACGTCGGAATTATCCAGCCGCCCCAGCACCTCAAACGAGCCATCTTCGGCGTGAAAGCGGGCCAAATCCTGGGTGGCGATGAAGGCGCAGGAGTCCACGTTGGCCAGGTCGATGACGTTGATGGCGCCGTCGGGCCGGGTTTCGGACAGGTCGAATGGGTCGGCGGGGTCGCGCAGCAGCAGGCGCAGCGGCGGCGGGCAGTGGAAGCGGCCCTCGCCCGGCGAGTAGGCCTGGGAGAGCAGCTCGGTCATGCCGTATTCGGAGTGGATGCCGGCCGGGCCGAACGCTTTTTGCAGCTCGGCGTGCAGTTCTTCGCGTATCATTTCGCGGCGGCGGCCCTTCATGCCGCCGGTTTCGAGCACGGTCAGGCCCAGCAGTTCGGGGCGGCCGGCGTAGGCGGCGGCAAAGTCCAGCAGGGCGTAGCTGACGCCGAAGAGCAGCACCCGGCGCGCCTTACCCCCTGCTGGCCCGGCCCCGGAGGGCGGCATCTGCGCGCGGCCCAGCGCCGAGAGCAGCGCCGCGTGGTCGTGCAAGAAAAACGCCGGCTCGGTCTGGCCCGACGCCCGCGCGAAATCGGCCACCATGGCCACCAGCGACGACTCGCCCTGCTCCAGGTACGAGGGCAGCAGGGCCAGGAAGGTGTAATCGGTGAGCGGACCGTAGCTGCGCTCGAAGATGCGGCGGGCGTTTTCGCGGTATAAATCCGGCTCGCGCAGGGCGTGGCGGCTGCGCGCCTGCGCCTGGGTGGTGCCGCTGCTCCGGAAGGTTTCGGCCGGCGCCCAGGCCGGCGGGTCGGTGCGCACGTCGTGGGTTTTGAAAAACTCGATGGGCAGAAATGGAATATCGGTCAGGCGGCGCACGCTGGCCGGGTCGAAATCGGCGCCGCGCAGGGCCGCCAGGTAAGCGGCGTAGGGCGGGCAGTGCGCGGCCTGGTAGCGAAACAAAGCCAGGGCCGTTTCGGCGAAATTGGCGGGGCCGACCGTCGGCAACTGGCGCAGGTGCTGGGCGCGGAAACTCATTTAAGCGGCGGACAGTTTGAAAACGGAAAACAAAGCGCGGGCCGCTTCGTTGCAAAAACGTACTTTCGGGCCGCGCCGCCCGCCGCCTTGGCTGGCGTACTTCTTACTTGCTTTACCCGCTACTTTCCAGATAATGCTGATGTTGAAAGCTCGACTCCTGACTTCGCTGCTGAGCCTGGGCCTGCTGGCCGGCCTGAGCGGCTGCCTCACGCCGCCCGACTACCCGGACGAGCCCAGCATTGAGTTTAAAGAATTTGAAGTCATCCGCAATGCCCGGCCCCGCCCGTTTTCGCCCGTCGATACGTTCAAAATTACGGTGAGCTTCAAGGACGGCAACGGCGATTTGGGGCTTTCGGACGATGAAATCCAGAACCAGCCGCCGCCCTACAACGGCGACAACCGCTTCAACTACCTGTTGCGGGTGTTCCGGCGCACCCCACCGGCCACCCAGTTCGAGGAAATATACCCCGGCGAGGAGTTCGGCCAGTTTTACCCGCTCAATTCCGGCGTCGATGCCAAGCCCGCCCCGCTCAAAGGCGACCTGACCTTCCGCAAGGCCTACAGCCTGGGCTCGCCCTTTTTGCCCGGCGACGAGGTGCGCTGCACGGTCAGCATCAAAGACCGGGCCCTTAACGAAAGCAACACCGTTACGACCAGCACCAAGACCATCCGGTAAGGCCGGCGGGAATTGGGTTAAACCAGTGGCCCGCAGGGGCTGCCCCCGGCTGGGCCCGGCGCGCAGGGCCCC
>CAXUEM010000295.1:0-4369 GCA_964249885.1 uncultured Hymenobacter sp.
AGAGAGTGGGGTTCTCGGCGACCTAGTCCTGGAAAAAGACCCAGAGATGCTGCACGCCCTGCGCGGCGTTTTGGAGCGTGGCCTTTCTCCTTCTGCCCTGAACGAATTCCTCACCTGCTCCCTGAAGTTCTACTTCTCGCGCCTGGCCCGCTTTCAGGAAAATGAGGAGGTGGAGGAAACCCTGGGCACCGACGGCTTCGGCACCGTGGTGCACGAGGCGCTGGAAGACCTGCTCACGCCCTTCGTCGCCGGCCAGTACCCCCTGCTGGCCACCGACATTGCCGACCTGGTAAAGCAAGTGCCGCGCGTAGTGCAAAAGCACCTCGTCAAAGAAGAAGCCGAGCGCCACGCCCGCCCCGACGAGGGCCTCAACCACCTCTTCGGCCAGGTGGCCGTGCAGCTCATCACCCGCTACCTCGAAGGCCTGCAAGACCAGCCCGGCATGCTGCCGCTGCGCATCGTGGCGCTGGAAAAACCCATGGCCGCCACCGTCTTCGTGGAGTTGCCCGCCGGGGCCGGCCTACCCCCTGCTGGGGCCGCCTCGGTAGGGCGCCTGGCCGTGCGCCTCTACGGCATCGCCGACCGCCTCGACGAGCTGCCCGACGGCCGCCTGCGCGTAGTCGATTATAAAACCGGCCTCGTCGAAGCCTCCCAGCTCAACCTGGGCAGCAAAAACCGCAAACCCCTGCCCCCGGCCGAGGCCGTGGAGCGGCTGTTTTCGGAAACCAACCCCAAGGCTGACAAGGTGCGCCAGCTCTGGCTCTACCGC
Source organism: uncultured Hymenobacter sp. (assembly GCA_964249885.1). GTDB lineage: Bacteria > Bacteroidota > Bacteroidia > Cytophagales > Hymenobacteraceae > Hymenobacter. The sequence goes on from CAXUEM010000295.1 coordinate 770, forward strand.
TTCCTGGTGGAAAGCAACGGCGACGCGGCCGCCGACGCCGCCATCATTTCCATGCGCAAGCTCGACGCCGGCCTGCTTTCGGCCAACCTCGACTTTCTCACCGCTGAGGGCCAAACATTTATGGAAGCCAGCGAAGCTATAATCAGCCGGCTGGCCCTGCGCATCCTCGACCCGCAGGAGCCTATCCGCAAAACCGACGACCTGCAGGTCTGCCAGTGGTGCCCCTACCAGGGTATCTGCGCGCGGGGCTGATTTTGAATGATGAGGCTTTTTTAGTGATGAGGTGATGAAGCTTCGGGTGATGGTGTACGTTTGTTCCCCAATTCCCCTATTCCTTCATCACCTCATCTCCCAAAGCCTCATCCCCTAAAACTATAAACTATGGACGAATTCATGCAGGCCGCCATTGCCGAGGCCCGGCTCGGCCGCTCCCAGGGCGGCATTCCCATCGGCTCGGTGCTGGTGCGCAACGGTGAAATCATCGGCCGCGGGCACAACAAGCGCGTGCAGGAAGACTCCGCCATCAAGCACGGCGAGATGGACTGCCTCACCAACGCCGGCCGCCAGCGCAGCTACCGCGACACCGTGATTTACAGCACCCTGATGCCCTGCTACATGTGCGCCGGTACCATCGTGCAATTCAAAATCCCGAAGGTCGTGGTGGGCGAGTCGCGCACCTTCGGCGAATCCCAGGCTTTCATGGAAAGCCACGGCGTGGAAGTCGTGGTGCTGGACCTGGACGAGTGCGTGGCGATGATGCGCGAGTTCATCGAGGCCGAGCCGGCGCTGTGGAACGAGGATATTATGGAGGAGTAAAGCCGTAGGTTGAAACTGAAGAGCTAAATTCTGGCATCAGCAGCTTGAGTTTCACTTTTAACTCTGCACTTTTAACTTCTAGCTCCTCCCTGCGGCCTGAAATTTGCGCGGCGGCCGGCAGTCGGCGCGCGGGGCAGCCCCGTGGTGCGCTGCTTTTTTTCAGCTTATGCCCAAAAGTGCCGTTTACCGCTGGCTGAACCCCCTGCTGTTCTGGCGCTTGCGCCACGTGAGCGAGCGGGTTTACGTTATCTGGCTCAGCGTGCTGGTGGGGGCGCTGGCCGGGCTGGCGGCGGTGGTGCTCAAGTCGGCGGTGCACTGGGGCCAGGGACTGCTGCAAAACGGCATCTCGGAGCCGCAGCGCGTGTTTGCCGTGTCGCTGTACCCGGTCATTGGCATCTCGCTCACGGTGCTGGTCACCAAGTACTTACTCAACGGGCAGCTGGGCCGCGGCATTGGCCCCATCATCTACAACACGGCCCGCGAGGGCAGCGTGGTGCCGCGCAGCAAGATTTACTCCCAGCTGATTACGGCCTTTCTCACCGTCACCTTTGGCGGCTCGGCGGGGATGGAGGCGCCCATCTCGGTGACGGGCGCGGCCATTGGCTCCAACGCCTCGCGGGTTTTGCGCGTCGATAAGCGGCGCCGCCGCCTGCTCACGGGCTGCGGCGCGGCGGCGGGGGTGGCGGCCATTTTCAACTCGCCCATTGCGGGCGTGCTGTTTGCGGTCGAAGCCATTCTGCTGGAGCTGCCGGCCCAGTTTTTTATTCCGCTGCTCATTTCCTCGGCCACGGCCACGGTGGTGTCCAAGGCTTTGTACGCCGGGCAGCCTTTCGTGCTCATCACCACCGAATGGAGCCTGCACTCGGTGCCGTTCTACGTGCTGCTGGGCCTCTGGACGGCCCTGCTGTCGGTGTACATGATTCGCGTTTATCACAAAGCCGACCAGCTGCTGGAGCGCTGGCCGGGCCTGGACTGGCGCAAGGTGCTGCTGGGCGGCGGCGCGCTCGGCCTGCTGATTTTCCTGTTCCCGACGCTCTACGGCGAGGGCTATAACGTGGTGGAAAAGCTGCTGGCCGGCCAGTCCAATCACCTCACCGACGGCTCTATTTTCTCGGTCTATAAAGACGAAAATGTGTGGCTGCTGCTCCTGCTGGTGCTCTTTAGTATGCTGCTGAAGGTGGTGGCTACGAGCATCACCATCGGGGCGGGCGGCAACGGCGGCATGTTCGGCTCCTCGCTGTTTGCGGGCGCCATGGCCGGCTTTTTCTTTGCCAAGGTTATCAACCTGACGGGGCTGGTCTTGCTGCCCGAGGTGCACTTTGTGGTGCTGGGCATGGCCGGCGCGCTGGCCGGCGTGGTGCACGCCCCGCTCACGGCCATCTTCTTGATTGCTGAAATCACGGGCGGCTACGCGTTGTTCGTGCCGCTGATGCTCGTGACCAGCTCCTCGTATCTGCTCACCAAGTACTTCGAGCCCTACTCGGTTTACACCAAAAAGCTGGTGACCAAGGGCGTGGACGTGTACGCCAACCGCGACCAGGGCCTGCTGGCTCAAATCAACCCGCGCCAACTGATTTCCACCGATTTTATGACCGTGCGCCCCGATGACTCTTTGGGAGAGCTGGTCGAGATTTTCCGCCACGCCAACCGCAACCTGTTTCCGGTGGTGAGCAAGGCCGGCCACCTGCGCGGCATCGTGGGCCTGGACCAGGTGCGCGACCTGCTCTTCGACGACGAGCACTACGCCACCACCCGCGTCCGGGAGCTCATGCAGCCCGCCCCGGCCACGGTCGGCCCCGACGACGACCTCGAGCACACCCTCAAAGTGCTGGAGCGCACCGGCACCTGGGCCCTGCCCGTGCTCGACCAGGACGGCCGCTACCTGGGCTTCATCCTCAAGTCCATCATCCTGGCCCGCTACCGCCGTCAGCTCATTCTGGAAAGCGAGGCATAAGGCAGGACACAAAAAGACCGTCATGCTGAACGCAGGGAAGCATCTCTAATGCGTAAGTAATCAATGGAAAGCATGATTAAATCAATCAGCAGTAGAGATGCTTCGACTTCGCTCAGCATGACGGTCTTTCTGTGTCCTGCTCCTTATTAAGTACTCCTTGTCAATTGTAATTATCGGCGGGGGGCCGGCCGGGCTGCTGGCCGCCCAGCGCCTAGCCGAGGCGGGCCGGCGCGTGGTGCTCTACGAGGCGCAGGCCACGGTGGGGCGCAAGTTTCTGGTGGCCGGGCACGGCGGCTTCAACCTGAGCAATGCCGAGCCGGCCGCCGCCTTTGCCCGGCGCTACGGCCCGCACGAGGCCTTTTTCCGCGAGCTGCTGACCGAGTTTTCGCCCGCTGATTTGCGCGCCTGGGCCGCCGACCTGGGCATCAGCACGTTTGTGGGCAGCAGCGGCCGCATCTTCCCCGAAGCCCAGCACAAGCCCGCCGACCTGCTGCGCGCCTGGCTCACGCGGCTGCGGGCGCTGGGCGTCGACATCAAAACCCGGCACCGCTGGCTGGGCTTTGCCGGCGAAAGCGGCCTGCGCCTGCGCGACGAAACCACCGGGCAGGAATTTATCACCGAGCCCGCCGCCACCCTGCTGGCCCTGGGCGGCGCGAGCTGGGCCAAAACCGGCTCCGACGGCAGCTGGACGGCGGCCCTGCGGGAAATCGGGGTGGCCGTCACGCCCTTCGCACCCTCGAACTGCGGCGCCGAGGTGGCCTGGTCGCAGTTCTTCCGGGAGAAAGTCGGCCGGGCTCCGCTCAAAAACATTGCGCTCAGCCTGCTACCCC
>CAXUEM010000296.1:0-4368 GCA_964249885.1 uncultured Hymenobacter sp.
CTCTACGAGCTGTTTCAGACCCCGCGCAGCGTGTACTTCGTGGCCGAAGCGGCCTATGGCCAGGTGCTGGGCGGGGCCGGCATCTTTCCCACCGAGGGCCTGGGCGAGGGCGTGTGCGAGCTGGTGAAGGTGTACCTGCGGCCCGCCGCCCGCGGCACCGGCCTGGGCCGTCGCCTCATCGAGCAGAGCCTGGCCTGGGCGCGGCAGGCCGGCTTCGGGCAGGTGTACCTGGAAACCCTGCCCGAGCTCACGCAGGCCGTGCCGCTGTACGAGCGCCTGGGCTTCGAGTACCTGCCCGGCCCGCTGGGCCGCAGTGGCCACTTCGGCTGCTCTATCTGGATGCAAAAGGCCGTGGGCTAGAAGTTGATGGCCGGTGGCAGGACCATCAGGCGGCGCGGGTTGCCCGGCGTCATCGGCCTGGTTTGCGGTTTCATCCGTCACGCGCGCCGCTTCGGCAAGCTAAAGTTGAAGCCGGCCGGGCCGGCCGGCACCTTTGGGCCAGTACCTACCTGCTGGCCCCATGAAACCTGCCCTGCTATCCGCTTACCCCCTGCTGGCTTTGCTGCTGGCCGCGGCCAGCCCCGCCGTCCGGGCCCAAGCCGTGCCGCCCGCTTCTTCCGCCGTTCGCCCAGGCAGCACCTCATTCTCGGGCACCGTGCGCGACGCCGCCGGCCAGCCGCTGCCCGGCGTGAACGTGTTTCTAAAAACCACCTTCGACGGCGCCAGCACCGACTCACTGGGCCGGTTCCGCTTCAGCACCGACCACGCGGGCGGCGCGCTGCCGCTGGTGGTCAGCTTCATCGGCTACGAGCCGCTGGAAGTGCCCGTGACGCTGGGCCAAGGGCCGGTGGTGTTGCCCAACATTCGGATGAAGGCCAGCCGCGCCCAACTCGGCGACGTGGTGGTCACGGCCGGTGCTTTCGAGGCCAGCGACGAAAAACGCTCGGCTGCCCTGAAACCGCTGGACATCGTGACCACGGCCGGCGCCCTCGGCGACATTGCCGGTGCCCTCAGCGCGCTGCCCGGCACCACGCGGGTGGGCGACGAAGGCCAGCTGTTTGTGCGCGGCGGGGCAGCGTCGGAAACCAAAACCTACCTCGACGGCCTGCCCGTGCAAACGCCCTACGCCAACGCGGTGCCCAACGTGGCGGTGCGGGGCCGGTTTTCGCCGTTTCTGTTCAAGGGCACGGTGTTCAGCACCGGCGGGTACTCGGCCGAATACGGGCAGGCCCTGAGCGCGGTGGTGGCCCTGAACTCCACGGACCTGGCGGCGGAAACGCAAACCGGCCTCTCGCTGCTGAGCGTGGGGGGCAGCGCGTCGCACACCCGGCGCTGGGAGCGCACGTCGGTGGCCGCCACCGCCGACTACACCAACCTGACGCCGTATTTCCGGCTGATTCCCCAGGACTTTGCCTGGCAGCAGGCCCCGCAAAGCCTGGGCGGCTCCCTGAAAGTGGCCCACCGCACCGGCCCGGCCGGCATGCTCAAGCTCTACGGCACCTTCAGCCGGCAGGCCATGCGCCTGCGCCAGGCCGACCCCAACCCGGCGTTTGCCAGCACCGGCCGCCCCGTGGCCCTGGCCAACGACAACGCCTACCTCAACGCCCCCTACCGCACGCCGCTGGTGCGCGGCTGGAGCCTGAACACCGGCTTGGCCCTGACCGTGGACGACAAAACCCTGCGGCCCGACGCGCAGCAGGTGCGCGAGCGCGACGAGTCGGCGGTGGCCCGCGCGGTGCTCACCAACGACTCGGCCAGCACCTGGTTCAACCTGAAACTGGGCCTGGAAGGCTACGCCCAGCGCAACCGCCAGCACTACCGGGCCACGCCCGAAACCGCCCTCCTCCGCACCGGCGCCGAGGAGCAGCGCGGGGCCGCCTTCGCCGAGAGCGAGCTGGTGCTCGCCAACCGGCTGGCCGGCCGCGTGGGGGCCCGGGCCGAATACTCGGCGCTGCTGGGCCGCTGGAACGCCGCCCCGCGCCTGGGCCTGGCTTACAAAACCGGCGGCCACAGCCAGGTGTCGGCCGCCTGGGGCTGGTTTCACCAGACGCCGACCACCGACCTGCTGCGCATCAGCTCCAACCTGCGGTTTGAGCGGGCCGAGCACTACATGCTAGGCTACCAGCGCCTGGTGCGCGACCGTACGCTGCGCGCCGAAATCTACCAGAAGAACTACACCCGCCTAACCACCTTTGACCGCGCCGCGCCCTTCATCCCCGGCGCCTACCGGAACGCGGGCGGCGGCTACGCCCGCGGCCTGGACGTGTTCTGGCGCGACCGCACCACTTTTCCCAAGGCCGACTACTGGGTGAGCTACGGCCTGCTGGACACGCGCCGGCAGTTCCGGGCCGACCCGGTGCGGGCCGTGCCCACCTTCGCCGCCCGGCACAACCTGAGCCTGGTGGGCAAGTACTGGATACAGCAACTGCACACGCAAGTGGGCCTTACTTACGCCTACGGCAGCCCGCGCCGCTACCACAACCCCAACCAGCCCGGCTACAACCAGGGCCGCCTGCCCGCCTACCAGGACCTGAGCTTGAACGTGAGCTACCTCACGCACTGGTTCGGGCAGTTCACCATCGTGTACGTGTCGGCCAGCAACGTGCTGGGGCGCGAGAACATCTTCGGCTACCACTACGCCGGCACGGCCGACGCCGGCGGCCAGTACCCGCGCGTGGCCGTAACGCCGCCCGCCCCGCGCATGCTATTCCTGGGCGTGTTCGTGTCGATTAACAAAAAGAAGGTGGATTTGAACGTGCGGCCGGACTAGTGCCCCGCATTAACGCAAAAAAGGCCGGCCCGCTACTGCAGTGGGCCGGCCTTTTCCGTACCATACTTCCGCCCTCCATTATTTTAAGGGAGCAGGGGGGTAGCTTATTTTTATAAAAAAAGAAAATAAGCTACAGTCAGCGTGCCAGGTCCTGCCCCGGCGCTGCTTTCCCGTATCCGCTATCCTTCTGCCTGTTCTCCTCACTGCTTCCAACCCGTCATGGCTCTGTTCGATTTCTCGGCTTGACTACCTCAACAGCTGCTGGGAGACAAGTTTAGCGCGGATAAAGGTGCGTAATTTCGCAGCCTACCCACTTGGTACGTTTTACCTCCCTATTATATGATAAGCCGTCACGAATTTCCCTATCTGCAATCCCTCGTTATCAATGACGCCTACGCTGTCAAGAACCTGACCGTGCCGGTATTTCAGGAGGGGGAGGAGTTTAAGCATTTGATTCTGACGGGACGCAACGGGTCGGGAAAAACGACGGTATTGCAAGAACTTCAGAGTGTCTTGCAATACGGTTCCAACGCTGGTAAAATTTATAAAATCAGTAGTATAGATTATAGGATTGAAGTGCTTTTTAGCAACAGTTTGTCTGTAAATAAAATATACGATAATAAGTTAAGTATGACGTCATTTTTCGAAGCGACGCGTAAAGTATATGTTCAGGACGTTTCCACTGTCGCTCGTGAGGATGTGCTAGAAAAGCAGCTTTTACGGCCTAGTCAGCCTAATCAATCCCCCGCTGAATTTTTCAAGCAGTACCTCGTCAACAAAAAGGTATTCCAAGTTTTCGACGCGATGGCCGGCAAAGCGGAAGGCGCGAAGCAGCAAGAGTTGTTCTTCGCTACACTTGAAGAAACCCTCGCCAAAATTTTCGAAGACCCCGGCACCAAGCTCGAATTTATGCGCGAGAACTTCGAGTTCTACATCAACCTCTCCGACGGCCGACGCTTCACCTTCAACCAACTCTCGGCTGGCTTTTCCGCTTTCCTCAGCATCCTCACCGAACTGCTGATGCGCACCGACCTGCTGCGCAAGCAGGCCAACGACTATACCTACGACCCCTGCGGCTTCGTGCTGATTGACGAGCCCGAAACGCACCTGCACCTAGAAATGCAGTACCAGATACTGCCGCTGCTCACGAGGCTGTTTCCCAACCTGCAATTCATCGTGGCCACGCACTCGCCGGCCGTGGCGTCCAGCATCACCGGGGCCACGGTGTTCGACCTGAGCACGGGCCAGGTGCTGGGCGATGTGGCCGCCGGCAGTAGCTACTCGGAGTTGATGCAAGGTCACTTTGGCGTTGAAAACGAGTTTTCCAACGTGGCCGATGAAATCATCGCTGACATCGGCCGCATTGTCAAGCTGCCTGACCAGGCCCAGGCCCGCCGCGAGCTGCTGAATTTGCTGGCCGAAAAAGGCCGCTACATGTCGCCCGTACTACGCCTGGAAGTGGAGGCGCAGCTCGTGGGCCTCGAATAGTCTGAGGTATGATTCGCATCGCCCGACCAGCCGCCGCGCCCAGCGACCTGACTACGACGGCCATTCAGGCCTATATTCAAGACTGCGCCAATTATACGGCCGACCCCACC
>CAXUEM010000297.1:0-288 GCA_964249885.1 uncultured Hymenobacter sp.
GTGCTTCGCGTTACAGAGGCTATTTATTGCAGCCGCCACCAACTGCGAGGCGAATTCACCAAATATCTGACACGACGCGTTGACGCCATTGCTCTTGGGTAGGTGCAAAGGGGAATCACACCAAAGATCTCGCAGAACAATACTTCCTTCATGTCCCGTTTGAGCAAGCAAGTTGCCGCTTTGCGGCTCCTCCGTCACGGCCCTCACCAGAAACTTTGCGGCGTGACGCAGCCGGTATTGACCACCGAGGCTGCAGGCTGTAGCAGCGGCAGTCTACGGTAGAACTGG
>CAXUEM010000297.1:298-949 GCA_964249885.1 uncultured Hymenobacter sp.
TTTCAGGCCGGTTTACGCAGGCTCTATGCGCGCGCCCTTGTTGGCCAACGCGCTGTCTCGTATACTCCCGTTCGATTTCATCAAAACATTACGATTTGTGGCGCAATTCGACAATCAGGACCAGTGGTCACGGTGAGTGTCAAGGTAGTTGTCGCCTTCCTCGCTACGCAGCCATGCCACGGCCAGCGGTTTTTGAAGCCGCTGTTCTGGCGGTCCATGCCGGCCGATCTGGATTCAGGCGCACAGTTCCCACGGGCGTCCAGTCTCGTGTAGCGCCGCTCCACCGCTCAGGGCTGCGTGCTTGGGCAGCTTGATAGACCTCATGACGGCGAGCCAAGATAGCTTTTTCATGACCATCATGACGCTCGCTGGGAGTCACAAAGCGGATACCACTGTGTTGATGGTCCTCATTGTACCACTTAACGAAGGCTTCGACCCAACGGCGCGCATCATCGATGCTGGCAAAGCGGCCGTCGGGGTACCCGGGCCGATACTTTAGTGTGCGGAACAACGCCTCGGGAAACGGGTTGTCGTCCGACACACGTGGCCGACTGAATGACGGCATGACGCCTAATTCCTCTAGCTTGGCGAGCATGGTTTTTCCCTTCATCGCACTCCCATTGTCAGCATGAAACAGCAACTCGCCCGGAA
>CAXUEM010000297.1:959-4358 GCA_964249885.1 uncultured Hymenobacter sp.
TCTCGCAGACATGCGGCCTCAATCAGCGGCGCCGATAGCTCGTCTGTCTGCTTGTGATGCACCTCCCAGGCAATAATCTTGCGACTCCATACGTCAAGGACAGCGTAGAGAAAATAATATGACCCTACCACGGCGGCAGGTAGATACGTTATGTCCCAAGCCCATGCTTGGCCGGGCCGGCTGGCGACGCGCTCTACGGGTTTTTTGTTCTTTCGAGGTCTACTCCGGTCTCGGTGGGCCAACAGCTTTGCACGTCGCAGCTCCCGGTAAAAACTGCTCTCAGATGCCACGTAGATGCCCATGTCCGCCAATTTTGCAACCAACTGGTGCGGCGATAAAGCCGCAAACTCTGGTGCTGTGGCCAATGCACGAACCTTTGCCCACTCCTCGTCGCTGAGCGCATTGCCCGGGCGGCGTGCAGGCCCCCGCCGCTTATCCTCACCATCGGGGTCCTGGCGCCACCGTTGAACGGTGCGAGCAGCAAGGCCGATTTCTCGGCAAGCTCTTACGAAACCGGCGCCGGAAGCGACAGCTTCATCGACCAAAGCGAGTGTCATCGTCCGATCTTCTTGGGAGTGTCGTCGTCCTCGTCCACCCCAAAGTACATCGCGGCTTTTTTTTGGAGAACCAGGAGGGCTGCAGTCTCCGCCAACGCTTTGTCCTTGCGGCCGAGCTCCTTCTCGAGCTGCCTGATGCGTTTGGTGTCGGCCTTTCTCGTCGTCGGAACTGCCTCAACTGATGTCTCCAAAGCACGAGTCCAGGCCTGAAGTTGTTCTTCGTGCAACCCGTGCTCGCGTAGGAATGACCCCCGCAGCTCACCAGAAAGCGCAGCTGCTTGGACCACAAACTGCGCACGCTCCACTGCAGTGATGTCTTGAGGGCGCCGAGCCCCTGCGAGATGGGTCGGGAACGACTTAGACGGGCTTGTCTTTTGAAATTTACTCACCGGTTTTCCTGCCTCTTTCAGCCAGCGCGACAGCGTTGACGTCGGAATTCCTGTTTCTGCGGCCAGGTGCGTCAAGCCCTGAGGCTCAGGCCCGGTCATCCGCCGCACCATACGCGCTTTTACTACCTCTGGATATGCCATAATGTACTCGTCGTCGCCCCGCAGATTTTTTTAACTGACGCGACAACTTCCCTGACACAGGGGGGTCATGGAAGGTCGGACTCGAGCAATGACAACTAAATGGTTTTTGTCGTTCCTCCGGAAACGGCTTTTTCCTCGGCTTCGCCCAGGAGATGTTTTGATTTTGGATAACCTTCGATGCCACAAGAGCAAAGTTATTCGTCGTCTAGCTCGAAAATGGTCAATAAAGGTTTTATACCTTCCTCCATACTCCCCTGAGCTGAATCCTATCGAGTTTGTATGGGCGTGGATGAAGTCTGCGTTACGCCGGCGGATTAATCGAGCAGTTGAAGACTTTCGGTATGCGATTTCAGGAGCTTGGAGAAAAGCGAAGAGTTTAGATTTTGGGAAAATGATTTGGGTGCAGGTATTTTGAACCGACGCGTCTTTCTTTCATTTGACTACTCGCAGGAAGCCAGCGCGAGCTGAACTCACATCACGGCTAGAGACTTCGGGCAAGTTGCCATCGGCGTAACGTAGGGCGTGATTTCTGTGCAACTCAGCCTTTGCGTGATGCTTCCAGTACTCAGCCAAGTCCCCGCTGGCATGCAGCGCCCGCAGCTGCAGGACGGCCTCGGCGCCTTTAAGGCCGCATCGGGCACCGGTAATCTCCATGCGGTCTTTGACTAGGTAACGGCAGGCGCCCTCGATGACGCCCGTGCCAACAGGCATACCTTGGGTCAGGTAACGGTCGTAGTGCATATAGTCCTTGTGATTGAGCAGGTAGTCGGCGCAGCGGTCTGCCGCTGCGCGTGAGGCTGGAGTTAACTTTCGTCGCGTGGCGCTGCGTCGGATGCCTGCTGCGACCTGGCTGACCCTACCGGACAAAATCGCCAGGAAGCGCTCGTTAACCCAGTCTTCGCCCTCCTGGCTGCTGCAGGCATTGAAGCAGTCGGCGGCCTTCCAGAGGTATTCGAGGACATGAATGATGTCCAAAACGATGGTTATCTGGATGTCGTGACGGCGCGCCGTAGTTTCAAGGGCCCGCAGCTGTGGTAGATTTCCATCAACCAAGGCTACCCAGGTTCGCTGTCGCTTGGGGTCACGGCTAAGGCCTTCGGAAAACATGGTTTCAATCACCTCAGCTGGCGTGCGCAGGATGCTTGCCCAGACTCGTTTACTCTGCGGCCTGGGCCTCTCCGGCGCGGCATCACGGACTGGACGCAAGGCCTTGGCGACTTCACATGGCGTCCGGCGCCATGGCTCAATATCGTAGACAGCAGCCACCTGAGCCATCCGTTTTGCCTGGCGCTTCTCGCCGGCGCACAGCCGTTTGTCGCGCTTGTGCTGCTTGTGCTCAGCTTTTTGGCACGTTGACTCGCGCAGCCCCTCCGGCCGCATCACTACGCCTTTGGCGTCGGTCGTCAACACCAATAACTTATCCTTGGACACTATGGTCGAAGCGGCAGACCGCGCGTTCGCCCGTTGCTGGTAGAATGACTCAAAGTCAATCGTACTGTGATGCGCCATTTCTTGAATTTGACGTGTGGCGACGATGCCGCCACCATGTTCTTTCAATGTGGCTGCTGCCTGCTCAAAGGAGCCACGAGCCACAGCGGCTGCCACGCGCTCTCGAACGCCGGCAGAGTACAAAGTGGGCGGGAGATTGAGCGTCGCATCCAACGGATGCAGGGTTCCACCCTGCCGACTGGTGTAGCCGATTCTCGAGACCGTGACGCAGCCAAAAATGCTCATTAAGTTGCGGGTTTCACCGGGCCTGCGATGGGTCTGGACATGGCCTCCTGCCATTGCAGGTGGGCTGGCGAGGTCGTCCTGAGCGCGCAAGGATAGGTGGTCTTGCAGCAAGCAGCGTAGAACTTCGCGCCCCTGCGTCTCGATGACCGACTCGAGTTCACGGTGGTCGGCGCTGAGCAGCTCAGGAGAGGTCAAATTCGCCTGCAAAGCGGCATATGCAGCATCAGAGGTCGAAAAGCCTTGTGCAGACGGCGTGGCGGCGGATACTGTCGACATGGGGCCCCTCAGGTACGTATGAGTCTAGTTACCTCTTACCTGCCCGAGTAAGGCCCTTTTCACTACCCCAAATCTGCCGAATTTTGCCTCAATTGGGCTTTTCTGCGTCGGTTCAAAAGACCTGCACCCATATGAATTAGCGAAGTGGGCAATTTGGTACCGCTATGCGGGGGATGGTAATCAAAGAGGTCAGATCCTCTAAGCTCAAGGCGCTCAAGGCGCTCGAAGCGCACCAGATTGCTCGGAACGGTCGTGATATTTAAGTTCGATTTAAGGATTAGCGTCCGCAGTGACTTAGGCAC
>CAXUEM010000298.1:0-4356 GCA_964249885.1 uncultured Hymenobacter sp.
GTGCACCCGCGTCCCGGGCCGGGCCAGCAGGGTATGCGCGAACTTTTCGTGCATCCGGGTATCGTCCACGGGCTTGAGAACCGAAGCCAGCAGCACGACGAAATTGGAAACAGGAGCAGGGCCGGAAGCAAGCACAGCCCAAAGATGCTAGTTTTGCCCTGCTTCAACTCCCGGTTACTGTTTACTTCATTTCTTACCAGCGGCTCACCAGCTGCGCTCGTCCTGCCTGCCCATGCACCACAACCCCAACACCCTGCTCGACCGTTTCGCCGCCCAAACCGCCATCGAAGCCGCTTGGGCTAACCGCAATTTGCTCGAAGAGCAGGACACCCGCGCCGCCATCGAGCACGTCATCGAGGAGCTCGACAAGGGCCACCTGCGCGTGGCCGAGCCGCCCGCCGAAGAAGGCGGCGAGTGGAAAGTGAATGAGTGGGTGAAAAAGGCCGTCATCCTTTATTTTCCCATTCGGCAGATGCGCACCGAACAGGTGGGCCCCTTCGAGTACCACGACAAAATGGACCTCAAGGAAGACTACGCCGGGCAGCACGTGCGCGTGGTGCCGCCGGCCACGGCCCGCTACGGCGCGTTCCTGGCCAAAGGTGTAATTCTGATGCCGAGCTACATCAATATCGGCGCCTATGTGGGCGAGGGCAGCATGGTCGATACCTGGGCCACGGTGGGCTCCTGCGCCCAAGTGGGCAAGGGCGTGCACCTGAGCGGCGGCGTGGGCCTGGGCGGCGTGCTGGAGCCGGTGCAGGCCGCGCCGGTCATCATCGAAGACGGCGCCTTTATCGGCTCGCGCAGCATACTGGTGGAAGGCTGCCGCATCGGCAAAGAGGCCGTCATCGGCGCCGGCGTCACCATCACGGGTAGCACCAGAATCATCGACGTCACCGGCGCCGAGCCCAGGGAATATAAGGGCTACGTGCCGCCGCGCTCGGTCGTCATTCCGGGCTCCATTCCCAAGCGGTTCCCGGCCGGCGAGTACCAGGTGCCCTGCGCGCTCATTATCGGCCAGCGCAAGCCCAGCACGGATTTGAAAACCTCACTCAATGACGCGCTGCGGGATTTTGGGGTGAGCGTGTGATTTTAGTATTGAGGGGCTAAGAATTAACTAATTTCTTACTGTTAGAATTCTTATGAAGCGTAATTATATAATTGCTCTTTCGGTATTAATATTTATCATATTATACGCAATAGGCGCACCTCGGCGCCTTAATGGACCTGGTATGATAGTCCATTCAAAAGATGATTTTTTAGAATTTGGTGTAGGGTATACTAAAGGTCATAAATGGATGGACCCTAGTAGTGAAAACTTAGTGTTATACTATTGTCAAACCAATGGGTGGTTTGGGGAAGAACAGCGCCAAAAATTATGGGTCGGCGACGCAAGCTTAGGCAATGCGCTGGATGAAGTGAATTTTTCACGAGAGAAGGTAAATAGCATACAAAAGTGTATTAAAATGGTATTGCCACCTGGGTACTCAAGTGGCAATGCGGTCGAGGGCACCAGTCTTGCTGTAGATGGTAACGTATTAATATATTATTAATACAATTAATAAGCCCGCTAAATAGCTGGCTTAATGCAAAAAGCCCTGATTTCTATTTCTTATCCATCCAGATGTCCACGAACGGCTCTTCTTTCCCCACGCGGTAGGCGCGGCGGAAAACGTTGGTGTTGGATTCAATGGCAATATTGCCGTCCGGGTCGAGGGCAATGATGCCACGGTCGCCCTGCAGCCGGTCGGCGTACACCTCGACGGCGCCCTGGGCGGCTTTCTGGATGGAAAGCTTCCGGTACTTGCGCAGCGCGTACACCTCGTGGGCGCAGGACGCCAGCATGATGATTTCGCCGTCGCCGGTGCAGGAGGCGGCGCACACCTCGTTGTTGGCGTAGGCGCCGCCGCCGTAGATGCAGGAGTCGCCCACGCGGCCGCGCAGCTTGCCCTCAATGCCGCCGGTGGAGGTGGCCACGGCCAGGTTGCCGTGCTGGTCCAGGGCCACGGCGCCCACCGTGTCGTGGCCGCTGGCGTGCCTCACTTCGGCATCGTGCAGAATTTCCAGCCACTTATCGCGCTGCTGGTCAGTTTTGAAGTAGCTCGGGTCCTGCAGCGTCAGGCCCTGCGCCAGGGCAAACTCGTGGGCACCCTCGGCGGTGAGAAAGGTGTGCTTGCACTTCTGCATCACCAGCCGGGCCAGGGCCACCGGGTTTTTCACCAGGCGCAGCCCGCTCACGGCCCCGCCGCGCAGGGTGCGGCCATCCATAATCGAGGCTTCGGTTTCCACGTCGCCGTTGAGCGTGAACATGCCGCCGCGGCCGGCGTTGAACAGCTCGTGGTCTTCCATCGTCATCACCGAGGCTTCCACGGCGTCGAGGGCGGTGCCGCCGCGGCGCAGGATTTCCCAGCCGGCCTGCAGGGCCTCGGCCAGGCCGGCTTTCAGGGCCGCTTCTTTTTCCGGCGGAATGCTGGCCGGGTCGGTGTTGGCCGCGCCGCCGTGAATCAGCATGACGAATTTTCCCATCGCACGCAGCAGAATTAATGGTAACGAGCGAGGCTGCTTACTTGGCCTGCGGAAAATAGTTAGGCTGAGCTTGCATACTCTTTTTCGCCCCTGGCCCGAAAAAGCTGAGCCATTCCGCTGGGTAACGGAATGGCTCAGACTAGGCTAGCAACGCAGTTTCGGGCGCTGCTTATCAGGCCGCCGTGGCTTTGAGTTTTTCGCCGAACAGCGCCTTCACCTTATCTACCTTGGGCTTGGCCACAAACTGGCAGTAAGGCTCGTGGCCGTGCAGGTTGAAGTAGTTCTGGTGGTAGTTTTCGGCGGGGTAAAAGGTTGGCGCGGGCAGAATCTCGGTCACCACGGGGTTGGGGAAGGCTCGGTTTTCATTGAGTTGCTGCTTGTACTGCTCGGCGAACTGCTTTTGCTCGTCGTTGTGGTAGTAGATGCCCGAGCGGTACTGGGTGCCCACGTCGTTGCCCTGGCGGTTGAGGGTGGTCGGGTCGTGGGTTTTCCAGAATATTTCCAGCAGCTCCTGGTAGCTGATAACGGCGGGGTCGAAGGTGATGTCAATTACCTCGTTGTGGCCCGTCAGGCCGCTGCAGACCTCCTTGTACGTCGGGTTGGCGATGCGCCCGCCGGCGTAGCCCGACACGACTTTCTCGACGCCCTTCAGATTCTGAAACACGGCCTCCACGCACCAGAAACAGCCGGCGCCAAATGTTGCTTTCTCCATAAATCGCAGATGTTGCAGATGAAAATGATAACGCTGATTTGCTCAGGTAACAGGACAGACGCGCGGGCGGTTCGTTCCTGACAGCCGGGCGCGGGGGCCGACCCGGCAGGGCTGCCCCCGGCCTTGATTCGACGACTAACCCCCTGCTGGCGCCGGCGCCAGCAGGGGGTAGTCCCGCCTGCTGCTAATTGCGCACGCGCTCACACACCACCAGCTCATTGCTGCCGGCCGTGAACGGGTAGAAGCCCTCGCCCGACTTCACGCCCAGGCGGCCGGCCGTTACCATGTTCACCAGCAGGGGGCAGGGCGCGTATTTGGGGTTGCCCAGGCCCTCGTGCAGCACTCTGAGAATGGCCAGGCACACATCCAGGCCGATGAAGTCGGCCAGCTGCAGCGGGCCCATGGGGTGGGCCATGCCCAGCTTCATTACCGTGTCGATTTCCTCGACGCCCGCCACGCCCTCGAACAGGGTGATGATGGCCTCGTTTATCATCGGCATCAGGATGCGGTTGGCCACGAAGCCGGGGTAGTCGTTCACCTCGGTGGGCGTTTTGCCCAGTTGCTGCGAGAGCGTCATTACCTGGCTCGTTACCTCGTCGCTGGTGGCGTAGCCGCGAATGACCTCCACGAGCTTCATCACCGGCACCGGGTTCATGAAGTGCATGCCAATGACCTGGGCCGGGCGCTTGGTGACGGCCGCAATCTTGGTGATGGAAATCGACGAGGTATTCGACGCTAGGATGGCCTCGGGCGGCGCAAACTGGTCCAGCTCGCGGAAGATGTTCAGCTTCAGCTCCACGTTTTCGGTGGCGGCTTCTACTACCAGGCCGGCGTCGCGCACACCTTCGGCCAGGCTGGTGAAGGTGCGCAGGCGGCCCAGCGTGGCCGTTTTGTCGGCCTCCAGCAGGGTGCCTTTGCTTACCTGCCGGTCCAGGTTTTTGGTGATGGCGGCCAGGCCCCGGTCCAGGGCCGGCTGGTTGATGTCAATCAGGGCCACGGCAAAGCCGTGCTGCGCAAAAACGTGGGCAATGCCATTGCCCATAGTGCCGGAGCCGATAACGGCGACATTCATCATAGAAAAAGAGAAAAACGGGGTGGGAGGAGAAAGCGCCGCCGCGCCC